>DASYVZ010000588.1:0-2620 GCA_035936515.1 Solirubrobacteraceae bacterium
GTCGATGGCGACGACGTTGTCGGCGGCCGAGCGCGCCGGATCGAGCGCGAGCGCCGCGGCGAGCCCGGCCTGCGGGCAGCGTGCGGCGCTGACGCGGACGGTCTTCTCCGAGAGCTCGGCGGCGTGCTCGGCGGCCATGACGATGTTCGGGGAGTTGGGCAGCACGACGACCTCCTCGGCCGGCACGTCGTGGATCCCGGCGAGCAGTTCGAAGGTCGACGGGTTGAGCGTCGGCCCACCGTCGAGCACGAACACGCCGAGCGACTCGTACAGCTCGCGCATCCCCTCGCCGGCCGCGACCGCCAGCGCCCCGCAGCGCTGCTGCGCGACGGCCGCGGTCGGCGCGAGGCGCTCATCGCGCGCCTGGACCTGCGCGTGCATGTCGGCGACGTCGAGGTGCGACACGTCGCCGATCGCGTCGAACAGCGCGGTGGCTGCCCCCGGGAAGTCGGTGTGGACGTGCACCTTCAACGTCGCGGCATCGCCCACGACGAGGACGGAGTCGCCGAGCGCCTCGAGGCTCTCGATCCAGGGCCTGGGATCGAGGCCGTGGCCGGTGACGGCGAAGTTCGTGCAGTAGCGGAAGGTCGAGGAGCTGTGCTCGGGATGGGTGACGCGCGCGGGCGCCGCCTGGCGCGCGACGCTCGGCGCCTCGGTCCCGCGCAGCGCGGCGATCATCCCGGCGAAGATCACCGTCAGCGCATGGCCGCCGGCGTCGACCACGCCGCTCTCGCGCAGGACCGCGAGCTGCTCGGGGCCGCGGCGCACGGATTCCTCGCCCGCGCGCAGAGCGCGCTCGAGCACGTCGGCGATGAGCGCGTTCTGCTCCGCCGGATCGCCCTCCGCGCCGAGCCGGGTGTCGCCCATGTGGGCGAGCTCGCTCGCGACGCAGGTCGCCATGTCGCGCACGACGGTGAGGATCGTGCCCTCCGCCGGCTCGCGCACCGAGCCGTAGGCGCGCTGCGCCGCGCGCGCCATCGCGGCGCCGACGAGCACCGGATCGACGAGCTCCCCCGGCCGGCTGACGAGCTCCTCGGCGGCGCCGCGGATGAGCTGGGAGAGGATGACGCCGCTGTTGCCGCGGGCGCCCAGCAGCGCGGCGCGAGCGACCGAGTCGACGATCTCGTCGCGGCCGATCTCGTCGATGAGGCGCCCTTCGCCTGTGCCCTGCGAGCCGCTGGGCGAGCGGGTCTCGGCGGCGAGGCGGTCGACCTCGGCGAGCACCGCGCTGAGGGTGAGCGCCATGTTGTCGCCCGTGTCGCCGTCGGCGACCGGGAAGACGTTGAGGTCGTTGATCTCTTGGCGACGCGACTCGAGGTGCACGAGGGCACCCTCGACGACGGCGCGGAAGCGGACGAGGCTCGGATCCATGGGACGTCCAGTGTCGCGCCTGGCGCGGTCGCCACCGGCAGCCGGCGAGCGACGGGTCGCCTAGAGGGCCTTCTGGACCTTCCCGGCCTTCAGGCAGCGCGTGCACACGTGGACGCGCCGCGGAGCCGAGCCGATCAGCACCCGCACCTTCTGCAGGTTCGGATTGAAGCGGCGCTTGGTGGCGCGCATGGAATGGCTCCGGCTCTGGCCGAACGCCGGCTTCTTGCCGCAGCTGTGACATACCTTGGCCATCGCGGGTCGCAGTGTAGTGGGTCGCCTCGCGACGACGGCCGGGCGGATCGACGGCAAGGTTGGGCGCGGCGGGGCGAAGGGTATCTTCACGGCCAGATGCCGCTCGCCTCCGGAATCGAGCTGCCCGAGCGCTACCGCGTCACGCGCCACATCGCCAGCGGCGGGATGGCGTCCGTCTGGGAGGTCGAGGACCTCCTGCTGGGGCGGGTCGTCGCGGTCAAGGTGCTCGGCGCTCAATACGCCGCCGACCGCGGTGCCCGGGCTCGCTTCCAGCGCGAGGCGCGCACCGCCGCTCGCGTGTCCGAGCATCCCCACATCGCGACGATCTTCGACACCGGCGAGCATGGCGAGGACGCCTACATCGTCATGGAGTACTTCAGCGGCGGGACCGTCGCCGACCGCCTGCGCGCGGCGCGGGAGGGCGGCGCGCCGGTGCCGCGCGAGACCGCGCTGCGCTGGCTGCGCGAGGCCGCGATGGCGCTCGACGCGGCGCACGAAGCGGGCATCGTGCACCGTGACGTCAAGCCCGCGAACCTCCTTCTCGACGCCAACGACCGCCTCGCGGTCGGCGACTTCGGGATCGCACGCCTCGCCGACGACACGCCGATGACGCAGACGGGCCAGGTGCTCGGGACGGCGGCCTACCTGTCGCCCGAGCAGGCGATGGGCCGCCCCACCACCGCCGCCAGCGACCGCTACGCGCTGGCCGTGGTGGCCTACGAGCTGCTGACCGGACAGCGGCCGTTCGCCGGCGGGCCCGTCACCGCGCAGGCGCGCCAGCACGTCGAGGACCAGCCCGAGAAGGCGACCGAGGCGGCGCCCGAGCTGCCGCGTTCGATCGACCCGGTCTTCGCCCGCGGTCTGGCGAAGGACCCAGGCGACCGTCCCGCCACGGCTGCCGGGCTCGTGGGTGAGATCGAGAAGGCGCTGGGAGCCCGAACCGCGCCCACGAAGCGCGTGGAATCCACGCGGCCGATGCCGCCGATCGTGCCGACCG
>DASYVZ010000589.1:0-6114 GCA_035936515.1 Solirubrobacteraceae bacterium
CTACGGCGCCGTACCGGCGAGCGTCGCGCCGGGCAGAAGACCTGCCGGCCCTCAGGCCGCCAGCGCGGACTGCGCGACAGGCTCGCCGGCGTGTGCGGGCGGTCGGCCGAGCAGCGTCCAGCCGCGGTCAGGCCCCCGCGCGATCTCGCCCGCCCGCACGAGTCGCTGCAGCGCGGTCGACGTCGTCGGCCGGTGCAGGCAGGCGAGCTGCCCGAGCAGTTCGTGCGTCAGCGGCAATGGCAGGACGACGCCGTGCGGAGTGATCCTGCCCCAGCGGTCGGCGAGATGCCAGAACAGCGTGAGCAGGCGCGTCTCGGCTTGCCGGGTCTGGGCGATCGCGAGTTGGAGGACGAGAGCGCGCGAGCGCTGCGTGCTGCGCGCCAGCAACGCGACCATGATGCTCGGCCAGCGGCTGAGCAGGCCGGTGAAGCGCTCGTCGAGGATCGCCAGCGTCGTGGGCTGCAGCACACGCCACGTGCTTGTTCCGTCGACGAGCCCGGCCGGCTCCGCTTCCCACGGGCGCAGCAGGTCACCGCCGCCCAGCAGCTCCGGGCAGTCCCGGCCGTGCACGCAGATCGACCGGCAGACGAGCCCGTCGAGGACGAGCAGGCCGAGCCCGCCCGCCAGCGGCCGGTCGCCGGATGGCGGCGACCACGCCCCGATCGGGAGCTGCAGCCGGCGCGCCATGACGCGCCGACGCAGCATCTGCGCCGTGTCGCCGTCGATGCCGGCCAGCAGATCAGGATCGTGCTGAAAGACGCGCACCGCGTCCGGCCGCGCGGGGCGCCGCACGCCCGTGCCCCAGAAGGTCTGCGTGTTGCTCTCCGCGTTCATCGCATCTCCTGCTTGGATTCCGTTCCCCATAGATCCCCAACTGGCCCGCGGCCACTCTGGTGGCAGCCCACCATTCGGCCCCCGAGCCATCCCCCATCTTCAGCTGTCCGGCCCGGTACCGACGTAGCGCCCGCGAAACAGACTGATGGCATCGATCGAGGCGTCGGTGAAGCGTTCGCAGCCGAGCAGGCGCCGGTACGCCGCGACCGCGACCTCGTAGCGCATCCCCGTCGCGTCGGGGACGACGATCGTGCCGGTCGGGGCCTGCGTCTGCAGCGCGCGCAACTGCTCGAGGCGCTCCTCGCCAACATCCTCGCCGTAGAAGATCACGGTCACGCCACGCCGCAGCGCGGCCGTCAGCTGCTCGACAGGTGGCGCGTCCTCGTAGAACCGCGGAGGGGCGGGAGCCCCCGAAGGGCCGTCGACCGGCGGCCTGAGCTGCTCGCCCGGGCGGGCGCGGCGCAGCTCACAGCCGCCTGCCTCAACCGCCTTCACGAGCTGCGTCTCGCGCACGGGCGGCAACGTCGCATCGGTATCGGAATCGGTGCCGCCGAGAAGTGCGACCATGAGCCCCGCGACGGCCGCCCCGATTGCGACGCAGATGATCGCGTACCGCGCGATCGGGCCCGCGCGTGCCTGGCCGCGTCTCGTGTGCTTGTCGAGTGGCGCCATCCGCGATCCCCTGGCCACGGCGTTCCCGCGCGCGCCCGCGCACGATCTCGCTACGTCATCGCGCGAACGTCCCGATCGCCGCCGCAGGTCCGCCCGCACCGTACCCTTCAGCCGTGCATGCGCGGTACATCCCGCTGTTCTGGCGTCTGTTCATCCCCAACGCCACGGTGCTTGCGGCCGCCGCACTCGTGCTCCACCTGCAGCCGGCGAACGGGCGGATCCCGGCGATCGCAGGCGGTGTCGTGATGATGCTGGTCGTCAACCTCGTGCTGATGCGCCGCGCGGTGACGCCGCTGGAGCGCCTGACGGACCTGATGGGCCGCGTGGACCCGCTGCGGCCAGGCGAACGGATCCCGGCGCCGCAGGCCGAGTCGGAGGTCGGCGTGCTGACCGAGGCGTTCAACGAAATGCTCGATCGCCTGGAGACCGAGCGGCGCGAGAGCCTGCGCCGGACCCTGTCCGAACGCGAGGCCGAGCGCCGCCGCGTCGCCGACGAGCTGCACGACGAGATCGGCCAGAACCTCACCGCGCTCGCCCTGCAGCTCGACCGTCTGCACAAGCGCGCCCCGCTCGACGTACGCGGCGAGGTCGTCGACCTGCGCGACAGCGTCCTGGCGAGCGTCGAGGACGTGCGCGGCGTGGTGCGCACGTTGCGGCCCGAGGGACTCGACGCGCTGGGACTGCCGGCCGCGCTGAGCAGCCTCGCGACGCGCCTGACCCAGCAGACCGGCATCCGTATCGTGCGCGAGCTGCAGCGCGACCTGCCCCCGCTGGAGAACGACCAGGAGCTCGTCCTGTATCGCGTAGCGCAGGAGAGCGTCACCAACGCCATCCGCCATGCGCAGGCGGGCTGCATCGCGATCTCGCTGACGGCGGACGGAAAGCTCGTGGAGCTGACGGTTCGCGACGACGGTGTCGGGATCGACGAGCGGTGCGCAGCCGCCACCGACGGCGGGATCCGCAGCATGCGCGAGCGCGCGCTGTCGGTCGGCGGTCGGCTCGTCATAAAGCGGCGTACGGACGGCCCTGGCACCGAGGTGCGTCTCGTGGTCTCATCTGAGTCATGACGGCCACAGCCAGCGTCCGGATCCTGCTCGCCGACGATCACGCCGTGGTGCGCCACGGCCTGCGCCTGACGCTCGAGGCGGAGCCCGATTTCGCGGTCGTCGCCGAAGCGAGCGATGGCGCGCAGGCCGTCGACGCCGCGCTGCACGAGGACCTCGACCTCGCGATCCTCGACATCTCGATGCCGCGCCTGACGGGCATCCAGGTGACCCGCCAGCTCGCCAAGCACCGGCCCGACCTGCGCATCCTGATCCTGTCGATGCACGACAACGAGCAGTTCTTCTTCGAGGCCCTGCGGGCGGGGGCATCCGGCTACGTGCTGAAGTCCGCCGCGCACGAGGATCTCGTCGCCGCCTGCCGCGCGACGATGCGCGGCGAGCCCTTCCTCTACCCGCGCGGGATCGCGGCGCTCGTGCGAGAACACCTCGAGCAGGGTCGCGAAGCGCTCGTGCCGGAGCCCCTTACGGCGCGCGAGTCGGAGGTGGTCAAGCTCATCGCCGAAGGCCTGACCAGCCGCGAGATCGGCGCGCTGCTGAGCATCAGCGACAAGACCGTCGAGCGCCATCGCGCGAACGTGCTCGAAAAGCTTGGCCTGAAGGACCGCGTCGCGCTGACGCGCTACGCGATCAGGCGCGGCCTCGTCGAACCGTGATACCTGCTGACCCGGCGCTACCTCGCCCGCGCCGGCACGTTTGCAGTGCATGAGACACACACTGTTCATCACCCTTGCCATCGCCAGCGCGGCGATGTTCTCGGCCCCGCCCCTCGCACCCGCGCAGGCACCCGCAGGCGAGGAACTGCTCGTGCCGCTCGCGCGGTCTAGCCCGGTCGACGAGTACGCCGGCTGGCTGCTGTTCAGCCGGTGGGACGGTGAGCGCTACCGCCTGAGCAGCTGGCACGACGGCGAGCTGCGCGACCTGCCGGTGCCCGCGCAGGCGCAGACCTTCGATGCCGATCTCGGGCCCGACTCCAGGGGGCGTCCGTCCGTGGTCGTCTCGCTATGCGCCGGGTCCTGCGACCTGTTCGTCATCGGCCTGCGCGTCGGCGATCGCCTGCGCCCGGTGCGCAACGCCAACACGAACGGCCACGACGAGATCGCGCCCACGGTCTGGAAGGGGCGGCTCGCGTTCGGCCGGCGCTACGGCGCAGACAAGGTCATCCCGTACACCAAGCTCCTGAGCTGGCCGCGCGCGCGGCGCTCCGAGCGCCTCGCCGGCCTGCCCACCCGGCGCTGCGGCGCGGTGGATCCGCCCGCCTGCCGCAGGATCGAGGAAACGCGCCTGCCCGCGATGGATCTCTGGGGACGATGGGTGGCGCAGAGCTGGACCTATCAGCCGGACAGCTTTCCGGGCTTTCGCCAGAACGAGATCCGGCTGACGAACGTCAGCCGCAGCGACACGCGCCAGGTGGCGTACATGGCGACCGGCCTCGGCGGCCAGACCTACCTCGGGCCGTCGATCGCCGAAGGCCGCGTCGCGTTCTTCCGTGCCTGCCAGGGCGACCCCGGCGGATGTTCCACCACGAACTCCGGCGCGATCCGCTACCGGATCAGCAACGGCAGATACGAGATCGACGGTGCCGTCGCGGCGTGGTCGGGCTGGGCCTGGAGCGGCGCCACCGCCTATCGCGTGACGCGGGACGACACCTGCGCCGGCGGCGATCCGGGCATCCCCGCCGAGGCGTGCGGGATCTACCGTCGCCAGGGCCTGGACTGGCGGCCGATCGACGCCGAGCGCGTGCGATAGCGGCTCACGTGTGATCCTGCTCGACCTCGTGGACGAGCCGCCGGTGCGCCTCCAGCGCCGCTTCATGTGCGCGGTCGCCCTCGGAGCCGCGCCGGCGGTGGTCGAGGTCGCGCAACCGCTCGCTCGGCCCGTAGGCCACGATGCGTTCGCCCGGGCGGATCTGCACATCGAACGTCGGCGAGCCGATCCACGCGCCGTCTGCCAGCGTCAGGCCGAGAACGACCACGCCCTCGTCGCGCAGGTTCAGCTCCCCGAGCGTCCGCTGCGCCAGCCAGTCGCCCTCGCGGACGAGGATCTCCCCGACGGCGTACTGCTCGGCGAGGTGCAGTAGGGCGCCGTAGTCGCGTGCCTCGAGGTCTGTCCAGCGATCGAGGATCTTCGCGATCAGCCACGACAGGCGGCGGTCCACCCAGGCGCTCTTGGCCAGCAACCAGACGCAGATCAGCCCGCCGACCAGCGCCAGGACGCGGTGGAGCGCCTGGCTTCCGCCCGCGTCGGTGAAGGAGATCATGAGCGTCGCGATGACCGTCACGAGCCCGGCGCTGCCGACGAGCATCAACGTCGCGACGATGCGGCGGCGCACCGGATGCCCGACGACCGCCTCCGCCTCCGACGTCGTGAACCCGGTGCCCGAGAGCGCCGAGCGCGCCTGGAAGCGGGCGGTTTCGCGCGAGAGCCCGGTCAGCGTGAGCGCGACGGTCGCGACGCGCGTGATGAGCAGCGAGACGAGCATCACGACGATGACCGTGGCGATCGCGACCATCGTCTAGGGCTCGAGCATCTGGTTGGCGTGGGACATGCTGCTCCCCGGATCGTGGTTTGACAGCGGCGTCGGAGGATTACAGGCTCGTGTGGAGGGCAGAAGTGCGCCATGCACATCGGCCGACGAGCCCGAACGAGGCTCGCCGTCGTGCTCGTTGCAGTGGCCGCGGCGGGCTGCGGCGGCAGCGACGGCGACGAGCAGCGATCGGACGGCGCAAACGAGCCGAGGAGCGCCGCCGGGGCGGCCGCCGGCGCGACGCTTGCCGCGGTCCCCGAGATCTACCGCACGCTCGAACCATCGGTGGTTGCCGTCGAGGTCCGCGGCGCGCAGGGCAGCGGCGAGGGCAGCGGCGTCGTCTACAAGGCCCGCCAGATCGTGACCAACCATCACGTGATCGCCGGCGCGGCGGAGATCGACGTGGCGATCGCCAGCGGCGAGCGCCTCGACGCGCGCCTGGTCGCAAGCGATCCGCGTACGGACCTGGCGTTGCTCAGCGTCGAGCGCGACCTGCCGCCGGCGACCTTCGCACGGTCGGTACCGCCGGTCGGTTCGCTCGCCGTGGCGATCGGCAACCCCTTGGGCTTCTCCGGCTCCGTCACGGCAGGAATCGTCTCGGGCGTCGACCGCGCGATCCCGTCCGGCGGTCTGACGCCGGCACTCGTGAACCTGCTGCAGACCGACGCGCCGATCTCGCCGGGCAACTCCGGTGGGGCGCTGGTCGACGGGGACGGCGAGGTCATCGGCATCACCGAGGCCTACCTGCCGCCGGTGTCCGGCGCGGTGGCGATCGGTTTCGCCATCCCCGCCGCGACCGTCGTCGACGTGGTCGAGGAGCTGCGGGAGGACGGCCGTGCCGAGCACGCCTTCCTGGGGCTGCAGCCGAGCACCTTGACACCGGACGTGGCGGAGCGGCTGGACGTGTCCGTCGACCGGGGCGTGGTAGTGCTCTCGGTCCAGGACGGCGGCCCCGCGGCCCGTGCCGGCCTGCGCCCGGGTGACGTCATCACCGCGCTCGCCGGCGAGGAGGTCGAGTCT
>DASYVZ010000590.1:0-3122 GCA_035936515.1 Solirubrobacteraceae bacterium
CCTACACGCCGCGTCTGCCGGGACCGCTGAGCATCCAGGCCGCGCACGCTGCGACGCCGCAGCTCGGGGCCCTCGCGGCGCGCGCCAAGACGATCGACGTCCTGCCACGGCGCGTGGTGCCGCGCAGCGGGCGCGCCTCGATCCGGGCGCTGCAGCGCCGTCTGCGCCGCCTGGGCTACGTCACCGGGCGCCCCGGCGTGTTCGACGGTCGCACGAGCCGTGCCGTGCTCGCGTTTCGCAAGGTGACCGGCATGGCGCGCACGACGCACGCCTCGGTGGGGGTCATGCGGGCGCTCGCGCGCGGCAGGGGCGCCTTCAAGGTCCGCCACCCCGAGCACGGGCGCCACATCGAGGCCGACCTCTCGCGGCAGGTCATCGCGCTCATCGACCGCGGTCGCGTGCAGCGCATCTATCCGACCTCGTCGGGCGCGCCGAGCACGCCGACGGTCATCGGCTCGTTCCGCGTCTACCTCAAGACGCCGGGCACGAACGCCAAGGGGATGGTCCACTCGGCCTACTTCATCCGCGGCTACGCGACGCACGGCTACCGCTCGGTGCCGGTCTATCCCGCCAGCCACGGCTGCCTGCGCCTGCCGATCCCGGATGCGCGCAGCGTCTTCGACTGGATCGACATCGGCACGCCGGTCGACGTCTACCGCTAGCCGCTGCTCTACGCGGTGCGACGGCGCAAGGTCCGCGGGCGCGCTGCGCCGCGGGCGGTCATGAAGCGCGCGAGATAGCCGAGGCCCAAGCCGTAGACGAGCAGCCCGAGGAGCGCCGGGACACCGCGGCGCGCCCAGCCACTGCTGTCGTTGGCGGTGACTCCCGCGAACGGCGCGAGGAGCACGTCGTTGACGTCGTCGATGATCTCGCGCGGCTGGCCGTGGCGCCGCTCTCGCGTGCGCTCGCCGGCGGGCGACGGGTTCGTCGCGGCATAGCCCGAGACGCGCTGCGCGGAGTTCTGCGACGCGCGATCGATGTCCTCCAGCGCGAACAGCGTGAAGCCGATGGCGATGATCAGGCTGAGGGCGATGGCGAGGTAGCGCAGTGGACGCTCGAGCACAGCTCTAAGGTACCCGGGCGATGAACGCCCGTGGACGTCTGACCGAGGCCCTGCGCGAGCACGCCCTGGTCCTCGGAGAGGTGACCCTGACGAGCGGTCTGAAGGCGCAGTACTACGTCGACGCCAAGCGCGCGATCCTCCTGCCGGCGGGGTTCCTGGCGTTGGCCGAGCTGCTGGCCGAGCGGGCGCGCGACTACGATGCCACGGCCGTCGGCGGGATGACCATGGGCGCCGACGCCGTCACGTGCGCGGCGCTGGCCGGCGGCGCCGACGTCAAGGGCTTCTTCGTCCGCAAGGAGGCCAAGCGCCACGGGCTCGCGCGCCGCATCGAGGGGCCGCTGCTCGCGGCCGACGACCGCTGCCTCGTCGTCGAGGACGTCGTCAGCACGGGCGGCTCGACGATCGCCGCGATCGAGGCGCTGCAGGAGGCCGGGCATGAGATCTGCGGCGTCGTCAGCGTGCTCGACCGGCTCGCGGGTGGCGGGGAGCGGATCGCCGCCGCGGCAGCCGCACCCTACGTCGCGCTCGTCACGATCGACGACGTCTACCCCGAGCGACCCGACCGGCGGTAGCGCGGCGGGGCGGCGCCGGCGCGGGCGGGTCGAGGTCGACCCGGATCACGAGCAGGTCGGTGCCCATCGCGCACACGCCCGCCGCGTTGAGCCGCGACAGCGTGCGCAGCCGCGCGCGCGCGTCGGCTTCCCCGATGATGTGCGCCGTGCCGCGGCGCCAGCCGCGGCGCAGGCGGATCCGCACGCGCGGATCGGCCTCGATGTTGCGCACGTAGGCTGCGTGGCGACCCATCTCGGCGACGATCCAGAACGTGTCGGTCCCGCGCTCGAGCCCGAAGCTCACCGGGGTGCGGCGCGGCTCGCCGCTGCGCCGGCCGGTCGTCTCCAGCAGCGCCACCCCCGGCGCGAGGCCGCGCGCCGCGAGCGCGCGGATCGGCGGGTTGAGCAGCCGGACCTGCAGGGTGGTCACGAGCTTGCGCTTGCCGTCCATCGCGCCGAGTCTCGCAGCCCGCGATGCCGCGATCGCGCCGGGTCGCATGCCCCAGGCAGGAGTCGAACCTGCGGCCTACCGCTTAGGAGGCGGTCGCTCTGTCCACTGAGCTACTGGGGCGCGGCGCTGCACGCCGCCTCGGAGGGTACCTCCGGCGCTCTCTGCGACGCGGCGGCCGGGCTGGCGTCGGAGTGCGTCGACGCGGCGGCCTCGGCGGCTGAGACGACAGCAGCGCCCGCGTGTAGGGGTGGACGTCTAGCACGCTGACGGGCTCGTCGAGGACGATGAGCCGGGGCTCGAGCGCCCGTGAGCCGCGAGCGCGCGGGCCGGGGAATTGAACAGCCTGACTTGCAGCCAGGGGACGAGCTTTCGGTTGCGGCCGATGCGCGAACCGCGTCTCGCAGGCCGCGCGGGCGCGATTGCGCCGAGTCGTTCTTGTAGATTCCGCCGCATCGCTCCCTTGCTCCAGCCGCTGGTCACCGGACTGCTGCTGTGTCTGCTGAGGATTCACCACAGCCGTCGGTGCTCCCGCGCGGGTGCGATCGATCACGCAACGATGTGACCCGTGGCGCGGGCTTTGACGATCCGGCTGATGCCCGCGCTCGCCGTCGCGCTGTGCCTCGGCGCGACCCCGGCGCAGGCCGACGAGAGAGTCAACGCGATGGTCAAGGCGTTGCGCGCCGACCCCGTGTTCGTGAGCGGCGCGGCCAGCCGCTCCGTGCCGCCCGCGCAGATCAGGGCATTGCGCCGCGCGGTGGCCGCCGCCCCGGTGCGGGTGTTCGTCGTCGTCGCGCCCGCCTTCGGCGACGAGCCGGGCCTCGGGACGTTCGACGCGCTGCCCGATCTGCTGCACGACCGGCTCGAACGCGATGGGATCTACCTGGCCGTCGATCTCGGTCCGAGCGCGCACGCCCAGGCGTTCGGCGTGCCGGTCCGCTTCGACACCGGCGATCTGCGCAGCGCCGTTTACGACGATCGTTCCGAGGCTGGTCCGGGTGAGGCCGCACGCTATGCCGTCGGGCTGCTGACGACGGGCCGGCGCCACGCGGTGCCGCGG
>DASYVZ010000591.1:0-7701 GCA_035936515.1 Solirubrobacteraceae bacterium
CGCCTGGGCAGCGGCGGGCGCGACGACGAGCGCCGCGGCCACGGCGGCGAGGCAGGCATGGATCAGGCGCTCGGGAACCATGGTGCCGTCAACCCGGGCGAGGTTCAGTCGATGCGCCGCGCGTGGCGCGGCCGCGCGCCAGGCAGCCGGCTCAGAAGCCGAGGGCGAACTTCGCGTCCTCGCTCATCTTCTCCGGCGACCACGGCGGATCGAAGGTCATCTCGCTCTTGACGGACTCCACGCCCTCGAGCGGAAGCACGAACTCCTCGATCTGCTCGGTGATCTGGGGGCCGATCGGACACGCCGGCGTGGTCAGCGTGAACGTGACCATGACGTTGCCGCTGTCCTGCTGGATGCCGTAGATCAGGCCCAGCTCGACGAAGTCAAGACCGAGCTCCGGGTCGATGACGTTCGTCAGCGCCTCTTCAATCTCTTGCAGCGTTGCCATGGGACTGATTGTATCCCGGCTGCTGTTGTCGGAGCAGGGCTTGGAGGAGCCATCGTCACGTACGAGGACAATCCGCCGACGGTGCGGTGCTATGGAGACGAGGATCGCTCGACTCAGTCGCTGCGACGCCAGGCGCTGTCGCAGGCGCTGCGCGCACCGGCGGACGTCGTCGTCGACCTGGCCGAACTGGCCTTCGCCGACCCTTCGCTGATGCTCGACCTCGCGATGGTCGCGCGGCGCCTGCGCAAGGCCGGTCGCGAGCTGACGCTGCGCAACGCGCAGCCGGACATCGCGGTCCTAATCGAGTACGTTGGCCTGCACCGGCTGTCGGCGGTCAACATCGCGCCGGCCCCGGCGCCTGCCTGACGCCCGCGGCCGCGCGGAAGTACGGCCGCGCTGTCGTAGCCTTGTCTGAGCATGGCGCTCCTGCTGGTCCTCCTGTTCGTCGTCGTTCCGATCGCGGAGCTCTACGTGATCATCCAGATCGGCCAGGCGATCGGGATCCTGCCGACGATCGCGCTGCTGATCCTCGCCTCGGTCCTCGGCGCGACGCTCATGCGCTCGCAGGGGCGCGCGACGTGGCGGCGCTTCAACAGCGCGCTCGGCGCGGGCCGCATCCCGGGGCGCGAGGTGATGGACGGCGCGCTCGTGATCTTCGGCGGCGCCCTGCTGCTGACGCCGGGCTTCCTGAGCGACATCCTCGGTCTGATCCTCCTGCTGCCCCCCACGCGCGCGCTCGTGCGCGCGATGCTCGTGCGCCGCTTCGCCGGGCCGATCGCGGCGGGTGCGGCGAGCGGCGCGCAGGCGCGGATGGGCCGGATGTTCACGTTCGGGACGCGACCGCGGCCGCCCGCCGGCGGCGACGACGGCGTCGGCCGCCATGGCGCTGCGTCGGGTCCCGACGACGACGATGTCGTCGAGGGCAGCGCCAGCGACATTCCGCCGCAACGGCGCGAGCTGCCGTGAGCATCTCCGCCGCCGACGAGAACCCGCGCGCCGCCGACGACCCCGCGTTCCGCGACGCCGTCACGTTCTCGTTCGGCGACTCCGCCGCGCAGCTCTACGGCCTCGCGCGCATCGGGATCGGCGGCGGCGGGGCAAGCGGCTTCGTGGTCGTCTACGCCGGCGACGAGCTGGCGGGCGCGTCGACGCAGGCGCAGGTCGCCCTCGAGGTTCCCGAGACGTGGGAGCCGGTGAGCGCAGCGGGGGTGCGCTGCACGGTGGTCACGCCGCTCGAATCCTGGACCGTGCGCTACGACGGCACCGACGCCGCGTTCGACCTGCGCTTCGAGGCGCTGTCGAGCCCCGCAGCGCTCGACCCCGGCAGCGCGGTCGCGCGGGCCGGCGGCATGGCCGGATACGAGCAGCTGTGCGGCGTCACCGGTCAGGTGCGCCACGGCGGGCGTTCGCACCAGGTGCGCTGCCTGGGCCAGCGCGGCCATCAATGGGGCACGCCCGACTGGAGCCGGATCGAGCTCGCGCGGACGCTCTCGGCGTGGATCGGCGGCGATCGGGCGGTGACCCTGACGGCGGTGCGCCCGGCAAGGGCCAAGCACCACGACGAGGAGGTCGTCGGCGGCTTTCTCATCAACCGCGGTGCGCCGGAGCCGATCTTCGACCCGCGCCTGTCGACGACGTATGACGGCGAGCTGCGCCAGCGCCGCGCCGGGCTCGAGCTGTGGATGTCTGAGGAGGGCGGCCATGCGCGCCGCGCGGCCGGCGCCGCAGTCTGCGGCACGACCGTCGACCTCGGCGATCTGCGGCTGGACAGCGCGTTCTTCGAGTGGCGCATGGAGGGCCGCACCGGCACCGGGCGCTACGACGTGCTGCGCCGCGTGAGCGCCAACGGCGGCGGCGGCCTGCTTCGCCGCAGGTGATCGGGGGCGGCCTAGTTGTCTGAGCCGAGGCGGTCCCAGAGGTAGAGCTCGACGCACTCCGTCGCAAGCTCCATGCAGCGCGCGCGGGACAGGTGGGGCAGCACCGTCTCGAGCGCCTGGTCCTCGGCCACCCCCGCGTCGAACGCCTCCTCGCCGCGGAAGCCGGCGGCGATCTTCAGCGCCTCGCGCCGATTCTCGCCGAGGCTCGGGAAGACGTTGACGAGAAACTCGCGGTTGGCGATCGGGTGCCCGACCTCCAGCGACGCGTGCCAGGCCGCGAGCATCGACAGGTCGTGCTCGTCGAGGTCCTGCACGGCCTTCGCGTAGTGCGAGGCCAGCTCGTTCTCGGGGATCTCATCAACCCACGCGCGCACGAGCTCACCGAGCAGCTGGCGGCGCGCCTCGCGGCCAACGGACTCGGCGATCACCCGGATCGCGTCCTGCGGTTCGATGAAGCACAACGGCATGGCAACTCCGTGGCCGGGGAAGTGGGACTCGACGCACGGTACGGGGGGTGTCGGACGGGATCGCGCGGGATGCAACAAGCCGCCCATCGCCGTCTTCGCCGGCTCGAGCCTCCGGCGCGCGATCCGCTGAGATCGCGCATGCGTGCCGGTCGGTGGTCAATGAGGCTCCGGCACTGCAAGATGCAGTGATGGCCTCGACGGCATCCCGACGACCACGCGCACCGGAAGCCAGACCACCCCCACCGCGCGCGCAGCGCTGTCGGCGCGCGGTCCTCTGGTCGGTCGTCGTCGCGCTGTGCCTGCCCGGCTTGGCGGCGGCCGCGAAGGCGCGTGCGATGGCCTATTCGGTCCCCTTGGCGGGGGAGGTCGACGCGGCGAGCCTGCACGCGCTGCAGGGCGCGATCGACGACGCGCGCCGCCAGCACGCGGCGGTCCTCATCCTGCGGCTCGACACGCCCGGTGGCGCGGGCAGCAGCATGCGGGCGATGGTCAAGGCGATCGCCGCCGCGCCGATGCCCGTGATCGTCTACGTGCATCCGCGCGGGGCGAGTGCCGACTCGGCCGGCGTGCCGCTGGTGCTCGCGGCCGACGTGGCGGCGATGGCGCCGCAGACGAACATCGGCTCGGCGACGCCCGTGTGGGCCGGGCCGCCGCCTCGCACGAGCAGCGAGGAGCAGACGTTGCGCGATCTGCGACGCAAGTCGCTCAACAGCGGCGTCGCGCTCGTCCGCGCGCTGGCGGAGGATCACGGCCGAAACGCCGACCTCGCCGAGCGCATGGTGCGCGACGCAGCGAACGTGACGGCGCTCCAAGCGCGCAAGGCGGGGCTGATCGACATCGTCGCGCCGAACGAGCGGGCGCTGCTGCGCTCGCTCGACGGCTTTCATGTGAAGGGCGCCAAGGCGCAGCGGCTGCAGACGAGCGGCCTCGAGATCAGGCACGCCGCCGCCGCGGACGTCGCGCTCCTCGACACCGGCGCCGCCGACCCGCTCGACGAGACGTCGTGGTGGCGGTCGTTCGCTCTGGTCTTCGGCATGAGCGGCCTGATCGTGCTGGCCTTCTGGGGCACCCGGCGCGGGCGTTATGCCCTGCGTCGGCGGCGGCGCCGGCGCGCGAAGCTGCGGCAACGCTGAACCGCGCAGCTAGCGTGGGGGGATGCACGTCATCGCGGCCGTCCTGCTCCTCGCGTGCCTGGCGTTCGCCGCGGTCCTCTGGCACCGCCGCCAGGGCCGCGAGAACACCGCCGAGCTCGACGAGGCGCTCACACAGGCGCGCGAGGGGCTGCGCGAGCTGCAGTGGCGGCGCGCGGTCATTCCCGTCGCGGTCGTTGCGGCGGTCGGGCTGATCGCGACGCTCGCGCGCAACCCGAGTCGTTGGGCGCTGCTGCTCGTGGCGCTCGGGGTCCTGGCGGCCGGCGTCGCGGCGTTCGTCGTCAGCGAGCGCCGGCGGCGCGCCGGCTAGGTCACGGCCGCTAGGCCACGACCTCCATCCCGACCCGGTCCTCCTCGCCGGCGTCACGCGGCGACTCGACGGCGAGCACCGCCTCGAGCGCCGCGATCGCCACCGCGAGCTGGTCGAGGTCGGGCTCCCGGGTGGTCAGCAACTGCAGCTTCATGCCGGGCAGCATGAGGATCTGCGCCCACCGCTTGGTGCGGTTGCGCCCGAACCACTTGATGACCTCGAACGCGAGGCCCGCGATGAGCGGGATCCCGACGACGCGCGAGATCAGCAGCCAGTACCACTCCGGCGTCCCCAGCGGCGCGAAGACGACGACCGCGACGATCATCACGATGAGCAGGAAGCTCGTCCCGCAGCGCGGGTGCAGCCGGCTGAAGCGCTGCGCGTTCTCGGGCGTCAGCGGCACGCCGGCCTCATAGCAGGAGATCGTCTTGTGCTCGGCGCCGTGGTATTCGAAGACGCGCTGGAGGTCCTTCATCCGCGAGACGGCGTATAGATAGGCGAGGAAGATCGCGACGCGGATGAGCTTCTCGACGATGACGAAGACGACAGCGTTGGGCAGCGCGTCGCCGAAGAGGCTCGTGATGCCGACGGGCAGCAGGAAGAACAACCCGATCGCCATGGCCAGCGCGAGCGCGACGGTGCCGGCCCACGTGCCGCGGGAGATCTCCTCCTCGCCGTCGGGCAGCTGCCGGTTGACGGAGATGCTCAGCGCCCGGAAGCCGATCCGCAGCGACTCGCCGAGCGCGACGACGCCTCGGATGACCGGCCAGCGCAGCGAGCGGTTGCGCTTGAGCACGGAGACGAGCGGGAAGCTCTCGACGCTGATCTCGCCGCGCGCGGGCTCGTCGCCGGCCATCCGCCGGCCGTTGGCGCGCTGCTCGGCGCTCGGGGCGCGGATCGCGACGGCCCAGGTCGAGACGCCGCGCATCATGACTCCCTCGATGACCGCCTGACCGCCCAGCGGCGCATCCCGCCCGCCAGCGAGCGGGGGTGCTGCTGGTGCCGGAGGCAGCGGCCGCTTCGGCTCCTGCTCGGCCGCCGTCATGGTCTCGGCCGGCGGAGGCCTACTTGCCGTCGGCGACGCGCTTGGCGGCGCGGCGCTTGAACCGATCGACGCGTCCACCCGTGTCGACGAGCTTCTGGCGGCCGGTGTAGAACGGGTGGCAGTTCGAGCAGATCTCGACGTGGATCTCTGGCTGCGTCGAGCGCGTCATGAACTCGTTGCCGCACGTGCAGCGGACGTGGGCAGCGACGTACTCGGGGTGGATGTCGGTCTTCATGGTGCGACCAGTCTACCGAGGGTTCGCGCGTCTCCTGGACGGCTATCCGAGCGTCAGCGGGCACTGCCTGCGCGCCGCGTTGTCGTGCTCCTGGGACTCGTCGACGAGCCGATCGGCGTCCACGCGAACCATGATCATCGTCAGGGGGACGCAGGCGAGCGCGGGCACCGGCATGGCGCGCTGCTCGCCCGGCTCGAGTCGGCCCACCTCCGCGCTGCCCGACCCGACGCTGACGCTGAACGGGCTCGCGGCCGAGCGGCCGGTGTTGCGTACGACGAGCGTGTAGAGCGCGAAGCCAGGCTGCGTGTGGAGGGCTGCCGTCAGGGAACCGGGCACGAGGTTCGGGCGCAGGTCGGGCTGCCGGCAGACCCGCGTGCGAGAGCGCGCGCGCTCGACGATCGCGCCGTTGGCCGTCAGCCAGCGGAAGTGCACGATCGCGCGATAGCTCGCGGGCACCGGCAGGGCCGTCACGCGCCTGGTGAAGACAAGGCCCGCCACGCCGCGATCCGCTCGCTCCCAGATCCCGAAGCCCTTCGCCTTCAGCCGGCGCCAGCGGCGCTCGCCGTCGCGCTTGCGCTCGAGCTCGAAGCGCATCTGCATGCGCGGCGCGTCCGCGCGGGCGGGCATCGACCCGACGAAGGCGGCGATCCGCTGCACCGGCAGCGCGCTCGTGGTGCAGGTCTTGAGGACGGCGGCGAGCTTCGGCGGCTTCGGGGTGGCGGCGCGGCCCGCGGAGATCGGCGCTGCGGTCAGCAGGAGGGCGATGAGGATGAGCGCGCGGCGCATGCGTGGTGCATAGGACAAGGGCGCAGCGCGCAAGTTGCGGGAACAGCCGTCACGCCGCCGCCGCGGCCGCGGCGGCTACGTGATCTGGTACAGCGGGCCGTCGCCGCCCTCGGGCGTCGTCAGGCGCCCGCCCTTCGCGGTGATGGCGCCGCACTGCACGCAGTTCGTGTAGTTGACGATCACCTCGACGGGGCCGTGCGAGGGCGCGTCCTCGGGAATCTCGTAGACGCCGGCGGGGCACATCCACGCCCAGGTCTCGGCGACCTCGCGCGGCACCCGCCTACGCACGCGGATGTGGTTCGGCGCGTCGTCGCGGGTCGCGTTGCCGGTGATGTAGACCGAGGACAGCTTGTCGAAGGTGTACTTGCCGTCGGGCTTCGGATAGCCGTCCTTCGTGTCGCCGATGAACATCGGCTTGGCGTCGTTGCGATGCCACCTGCGCCGGCCGCCGGGAAAGCGCCCCTTCGTCAGGATCATGAGGTTCACCAAGGGCCCGCCGCGCAAGAAGCCCTTCTGGAAGGGCTGGCGCGTGTTGCGCACCTCGTAGAGCTCCTGGCCGATGAGCGAGTCGTTCACCGCGTCCTCGTAGGACTCCAAGGAGGGGACCGCCTCTCCGCGCTTCAACGCCGCGTAGATCGCCTCGGCAGCGAGCTTGCCCGACAGCACCGAGTGGTGCACCCCCTTCAGCGCCACGGTGTCGACCATCCCCGCTGAGTCGCCCACGAGCAGCGCGCCGGGCATGTGCAGCCTCGGCATCGACCACCAGCCGCCGGCCGGCAGCGCCTTGGCACCCCAGCTCACGCGCTCGCCGCCCTCGAGCACCTCGCGCACGAGCGGGTGCAGCTTGAACTGCTGCAACAGGTCGTGGGCGGACGTTGTCGCATCGGCGTACTCGAGGTCGATGACGAAGCCGATCGAGACGAGGTCGTCGCCGGTCTTCGCGTCCTTCATCGGATACAGCCAGGTGCCGCCGATCTGGCCGTACTTCGCCTTGAGCTTCAGCGGCCACGGGCCGATCGTGTGAATCAGCCGGTTTAAAGGCTTGGGAACGCGCCAGACCTCCTTGACGCCGAGCTCCCAGACCTGCGGCTCGCGGCCCTCGGCGAGGCCGAACTCACGTATGGCGGCCCCGGTCAGGTGGCCCCAGCAGCCCTCGGCAAGCACCGTGCACTTCGCCTTCACGTCGGTGCCGGGCTCGAAGTTGCGCAGCGGCTGGCCGTCCTTGCCGCGGCCCTTGTCGCCGGACCGAACACCCACGACGGCGCCGTCCTCGACGATGAGCTGCGTCGCCGCGGTCTCCGTCAGCACGTACGCGCCGCCCTCCTCGGCGAGGCGCTGCTGATAGCGCGCCATCGCGGCCACCGATACGACCTCGTTGCCGT
>DASYVZ010000592.1:0-1534 GCA_035936515.1 Solirubrobacteraceae bacterium
AGCTCGTCGTCGAGGTGACGTTCGACCACGTCTCCGACGGGCGCATCCGGCACGGCACGAAGGTCCTGCGCTGGCGCGACGACAAGTCGCCAACGGAGTGCTCGCTCGCGCAGCTCGGGTCCTGAGCGCCGGCGGCGCGGCATCGAAGGACGCCTCTCGCGAGCGCGGACGGTGGTTGCGGGGGTGTTCGACGCGCCCCGACGCCCGCGCCGGCACCTGACGCAGAGCTCCACCCCCTACGTGTCCGGGCGCGCCTTCGACGGCTGCACGCGCCTGGGCTCCCCCGCCTGCTTGGCGAAATGCGGCGGCCATGGCGCGTCGCCCAGCCCCTCCTCCTCGTCGCGGCGGGCGAGGTCCAGCAGCGCGTCGAGGCGCCCGGCGTTGGCGTCCATGTCGGCCGCCGGGTCGCCGAGCTTCGCGACGCGGTCGGGGACGGTGTCCAGGCGCAGGTCCTCGGGCTCGACGTCTGCCACCTCGTGCCAGTGCAGCGGCGTCGAGACCTTCGCGTCGGGCACGGGCCGCACGGAGTAGGCGCTTGCGACGGTGCGATCGCGCGCGTTCTGGTTGTAGTCGAGGAACACGCCGACGCGCTCCTCCTTCCACCACTTGCTCGTCGCCTTGCCGGGCATCCGGCGCTCGATCTCACGCGCGAGCGCGAGCGCGGCGCGGCGCACCTCGGTGAAGCTCCATTCGGCCTCGATGCGCACGTTGACGTGAATCCCGCGCGAGCCCGACGTCTTCGGGTAGCCGCGCAGGTTCATCTCGGTGAGCAGCTCGTCGACCGCGAGCGCGACCTGGCGGATGTCGTCCCACGGCACGCCCGGCGTCGGGTCGAGGTCGATGCGCAGCTCGTCGGGATGGTCGAGGTCCGCGCGCCGCACGGGCCACGGGTTCCAGTCGATGTTCGACAGGTTGACCGCCCAGATCAGGTGCGCGGCGTCGTTGGGCACGAGCTCTGTTGCGCTGCGGCCGGAGGGAAAGGACACCGTCGCGGTCTGCAGCCACTCCGGGCGCTTCTCCGGAACGCGCTTTTGAAAGAAGAAGTCGCCGGTGATGCCGTCGCGCCAGCGCTTGAGCGTCGTCGGACGCTCGCGCAGGTGGTTGACGGTCTCGTCGGCGACGCGCAGGTAGTACTCGGCGACGTCGAGCTTCGTGAAGCCGGGCTCCGGAAAGTAGATCTTGCTCGGCGAGGACAGGCGGATCTCGCGTCCCGCGGCCTCGAGCGTCGTGTACTCGGCCTTCGCCATCGCGCAGAGCATGCCAGCGTGCCGGGGGCGGCGCGGGCGATCGGTTGCCGAGTGGCTTGTCGCGGCCTCGCCGGGGGTGCGGGCGACGAGCCTCGGCGGGCGCGGCGTGTTCGCCAGGCCCCTCGCCAGCGCCCGGTCCTGTAGTCCTAGAGAAGCGATGATCGACCACCCGCCCGTCCTCGTCGCACCCGACGCCCTCGGCGGCGAGCTGCGCGCGCCCGTCGTCGCGGCGGCGATCGCTCGCGGCCTGGAGCGCGCGGGCGTCGCGCCACCGCCCGAGCTGTGCC
>DASYVZ010000593.1:0-9039 GCA_035936515.1 Solirubrobacteraceae bacterium
GCGCTCGAGTGCGACCGCCCGATTGCGCGTCTGGCTGCGCGCGTCCTGAGCCACCGCGCGGACCACGGGGCCGCAGCGCGCCGTGATCCGCGCCTTCTGTGCCTCGTCGAGCGTGCCCGAGGCGGCCACGTCGAAGCTCGCCTCGATCCGCGAGGCGGTGACGTTGGCGTGCTGGCCGCCCGGCCCGGACGAGCGGCTCGCGCGCACGACCACCTCGTCGAGCGGGAGCGACAGGTGGCGGTTGATCGGCAGCAGTTCGGCCATGGGGCCAATAGAGTCGCATCTATGTCTGCAAACCTCGCTCTGAACCTCACGCGCACGGCCGCCGAGCATCCCGACGAGATCGCGGTGAAGCTCGATGACGCCGCCTTCAACTACGGCCTGCTCGAGAACGCCAGCCAACGGGTGGCGGCGATGCTCAAGAGCAAGGGCGTCGGCCCCGGCGACCGCGTCGGGATCATGTTGCCCAACGTGCCGTACTTCCCGGCCGTCTACTACGGGGTGCTGCGCGCGGGCGCCGTCGTCGTGCCGATGAACGTGCTGCTCAAGGGCCGCGAGGTCGCCTTCTACCTCTCCGACTCGCAGGCGAAGCTGCTGTTCGCCTGGCACGGCTTCATCGAGGCCGCCGAGACGGGCGCGCAGGAAGCCGGCGGCGTCGAGATCGTCGAGGTCAAGCCCGGCGAGATCGAGGGCCTGATCTTCGCCCACGAGCCCGACGAGGAGGTCGCCGACGTCGCCGGCGACGACACCGCGGTCATCCTCTACACCTCGGGCACGACCGGCAAGCCGAAGGCCGCCGAGCTCACGCACGACAACCTGCGCAACAACGTGAGGATCTCGGTCGGGCTGTTCGACATGGGTGCCGGCGACGTCATCTTCGGCGGCCTGCCGCTGTTTCACTCGTTCGGCCAGACGTGCACGATGAACGCCGCGATCGCCGGCGGAGCGTGCGTCACGCTGCTGCCGCGCTTCGAGCCCGGCAAGGCGCTGGAGATCCTCGAGCGCGATGGGTGCACGGTCTTCGAAGGTGTGCCCACGATGTACGGAGCGCTGCTGAACCATCCCGGCCGCGAGGGCTGCGACAGCTCGAAGCTGCGGGTCTGTGTCTCCGGCGGAGCGTCGCTGCCGGTCGAGGTCCTGCGCGGCTTCGAGGAGTGCTTCGGCTGCAAGGTGCTCGAGGGCTACGGCCTCAGTGAGACGTCCCCGGTGGCCTCGTTCAACCATCCCGACCGCGAGCGCAAGGCCGGCTCGATCGGCACGCCGATCGAGGGGGTCGAGATGAAGGTCGTCGACGACGACCGCAACGAGGTCGCGCAGGGCGAGATCGGCGAGATCCTCATCAAGGGCCACAACGTCATGAAGGGCTACTGGCGCCACCCCGAGGCGACCGCCGAGGCGATCAAGGACGGCTGGTTCGCGACGGGCGACATGGCGCGCGTCGACGAGGACGGCTACTTCTTCATCGTCGACCGCAAGAAGGAGCTGATCATCCGCGGCGGCTACAACGTCTATCCGCGCGAGGTCGAGGAGGTGCTCTACGAGCATCCGGCGGTCCGCGAGGCGGCGGTCGTCGGGGTGCCGCACGAGGAGCTCGGCGAGGAGGTCGGCGCGGCCGTCGCCCTCAAGGACGGCGAGAGCGTCCAGGGCGACGAGCTGCGCGACTTCGTCAAGGAGCAGCTGGCGGCCTACAAGTACCCGCGCAAGATCTGGTTCGTCGACGAGCTGCCCAAGGGGCCGACGGGCAAGATCCTCAAGCGGGAGATCTCGCCGCCGGAGTAGAAGCGCCGGGCTCGGGCTCGTAGGTCAGCAGGTCGGCGGGCTGGCAGTCCAGCGCCTCGCAGAGCGCGGCGAGCGTCGAGAAGCGGATCGCGCGAGCGCGCCCGTTCTTGAGGATCGAGAGGTTCACGACCGTCACCCCGACCTGCTGCGCGAGCTGCGTGAGCGTCATCCCCCGCCGCTCGAGCAGGCGGTCGAGATGGACGACGATGCGGTCCTCGCGGCGTCGGCCTTCGATGCGCCCGGCCGGGACTTCCCCGAGGCCCCGCTGCTGTGCGGCCTCGGCGGACGGCGAGGACGCCGAGGATCAGCAGCTCGCCGATCGCCTGCAGCCGCCGGACGTTGGCGCCGATGAACGGATCGCCGTCGCGCGCCGATCGGGTGATGCCGCGCAGCAGCCAGAGCGCGCCGATCCACAACAGCAGCGCGCGCAGCTTTTCGGCGACTTACGGCCAGATACCCCCCCGAGGTACTTGACACCCCCGGCTGCGGGTCGCTACGCTAAAGCTAAGGTACCCCAGGGGGGTATACGGACCAGGAGGAGGAGTCATGGGAGCCGCCACGGCAATGAAGCATCAGCAGCACGAGCACGAGCATGGACACGATCATCATGAGATGCCGACGTCCGGCAGTGGCCTGACGCGCGTCGCCCTCAGCGCCACGCTGCACTGCCTCACCGGCTGCGCCATCGGCGAAGTGCTCGGCATGGTGATCGGGACGGCGCTGGGCTTCTCGGACCTCGGGACGGTCGCGCTCGCCGTCACGCTCGCGTTCCTGTTCGGCTACGGGCTGACGAGCCTGCCGCTGCTGCGGGCGGGCTTCGCGCTGTCGGCAGTCATCCCGATCGCGCTGGCGGCCGACACGCTGAGCATCGCCACGATGGAGATCGTCGACAACGCGATCATGCTGGCCGTGCCCGGGGCCATGGAGTCCGGCGTCGGCAGCCTGCTGTTCTGGGGCAGCCTGTCGTTCGCGCTCGTGATCGCCGGTGCCGTCGCGCTGCCGGTCAACCGCTGGCTCATCGGCCGCGGCAAGGGCCACGCGGTCGTGCACGCGACCGGAATCCACGGCGGCCCGTCGCCGCGCGCGGTCGGCATCGTCGCGGCCGTCGCGTTCGTCTTCGGCTCGGCGGTGCTGCTGGACGAGCTGATCGATGGCTCAGCCGACGGCGGCGGTCACGGCTCGATGGCGGCACCCGCGGCACCCGCGCATGAGGACGAGGGCGCCGACGCCCACGCTGCGGAGGCTGAGACGGCGCCGGTTCGCGGGCTCACCTCCGCAGCCAATGGGCTGACGCTCGCGCTCGAGCGCAGCGAACTTCCGCGCGGTGTCGCCACGACCCTCCGCTTCCGGATCGACGACAGCTCCGGAGCAGCGGTGCGTGACTTCGCGGTCGAGCACACCAAGCGCATGCACCTCATCGTGGTACGCCGCGACCTCACCGGCTTTCAGCACCTGCACCCGACGATGTCGCGCTCGGGGACGTGGAGCGTGCAGCTGACGCTGCCGGCCTCCGGCAGGTACCGCCTCTTCGCGGACTTCAAGCGCGACGGTCGCAACGAAACCCTCGCGAGCGACCTGAACGTCGGGGGCGACTTCGATCCGGCGGCGCTGCCGGCGCCGGCCGAGCGCGCGGCCGTCGACGGCGGCTACGCGGTGAAGATCGATGCCGGACACCCGCGGGCGGGACGGGAGGCGACGCTGTCCTTCTCCGTCACCCGAGCCGGCCGTCCGGTGTCCCTTCAGCCATATCTCGGTGCACGTGGGCACCTCGTCGCGCTGCGCGCCAGCGATCTGGCCTACCTGCACGTCCATCCCACGGAGGCGCCGGGGGCGGAGGCCGGCCGCATCAGCTTCGCCACGCAGTTCGCCACGGCGGGTCGGCACCGGCTGTTCCTGCAGTTCCAGCACGAAGGACGCGTTCGCACAGCGGCGTTCACCGTTGCGGTGGCCCGCTGAGCGACTACGACCTCCTCATCATCGGCATGGGCTCGGCCGGCATCGTCGCGGCCGAGCTCGCGTCGACGTGCGCTCGCGCGCCTGCGCGCTGCGTGCACCCCTTAGAGGCCCGGTGGGTGGCGCGCGACGAACCCGCCCGTGGGGCGCATCTGCTGCGTCCAGCGGGTGCCGCCGCGCAGCGCGGAGGTGTCGAAGCGCCAGCCGCCGACGACCATGAACATGTGCCCGGGGTTCGCATAGATCGTGATCCACTTGCCCGGCCCCGGCTCGCCCCAGCTCATGAAGGGCCCGGACGCCATCGGCGACGTGACGAGCCCGGCCGCGGCGAGCGCGTAGCTGATCGAGCCCGAGCAGTCGTAGGCGGTGTCCTTGAAGCCGGCGTGGCCGCCGCCGTAGAGGTACGGCAGGCCGGCGATCGCGTTGGCCGCCGCCATCACGAGCCCCACCGCCGCAGGCGCTCCGGCCGGCGGCTGCGCCTGCCCCCCGGCCTTCGTCGCGATCCCGGCGCGCGCGCTGCGCGCCAGCCGCTCGCGCAGCGTCGCAAGTTGGCGCTGGACCTCGCGCAGCTCGGCGCGCTTGAAGTTCGAGCGCGCGAGGTGCTTCTCGCGCACGCGCAGCAGCGCGGTCTCGACGGCCTGCGCGGATTCGCGCTTGCGCTCCAGGCGGGTGGCGATCGCCTGCTCTCGCTTCTGCATCGCCGCCAATCGCACCGTCTGGCGCGTGACCTTCGAGCGGGAGGTGCGCGCGACATCCATGATCGTCGCATTGCGCTCGGCGATCCGCTTGAGGAACTCGGTCTTCTCGAGCAGGTCGGTGAAGCCGCGCGCGGTGATGACCACCGAGACGATGTCGGGCTCGCCGCTGCGGTAGGCGGCCTGCAGGTTCGCGCGGAGCGCCTCGGTCGCGCCTCGCTGGAGCTTGACCAGGCGGGTGAGCCGGTCGCGCGCGCGGTTGAACTCCTCGCGCACCGCCTGCAGCTCGGCGCGCTGGGCGGCGGCGTCGGCCTGCAGCTTGCGCAGGCGGCGCTGCGCGCGGGCGAGGCCGGCGCTCGAGGCGCGGATCTTCGCCGTTTCCGCCGCGACGATCGAGCGCAGGTACTCGGCGCGATCGGCCTTGGACTCGATCCGGCTCGACAGATCCGCGCCGGCGGGTCCGGCGGTGCCCAGAGCGGTTGCGGCGACGGCGACGCACGCGGCGAGAGCAGAGAGATAAGCGAGGCGGCGCAGGGACATTCGCGGGCGGCCCGCGACGCTACCAACGACATCGGCAAACAGGACTAAAGCCCTGCAAACTGCAAGAGAAGTTGCAGCTGAGCTATGAGCGCGCGCGGACCAGCGTCATGAGCAGCAGGCCAAGCCCGAAGATGACGGCGACGAAGCCGATCAAGCCGCCGGCGATGGGGATCAGCGTGAGCAGCTGAAGGATCACGAGGCCCACCAGGAGGGCGAGGATCCGCGAGCCCTTGAGGATCCGCCGGCCGAGCGCGAAGGCGGCCGTGATGTACGAAATCGCATACAGCGGCAGGAGAAGCAACAGCAGGACGATGCCCAGCGGGATGCCGACGACCGTGAAGAACGCCGCGATCGCGATGATCGGGATCAGGAAGAACGCGAGCAGGCCCACGAGCACGGAGACGCCCGCCTTCGCCCTCGCCGTGCGGTCGACGGCGTCGGCGGCTCTCGGCGCGAGCAGCAGCAGAATGAGCCCGAGCAGGAACATCGACAGCGTGATCGCGATGAACGCGCCGATCGCACCAACGATCCCCGCCTCGGTGACGTCGAACTTTCTGACCTCGCCGGCGACCTGCGCGCCGGGGGTCAGCACGGGCTTGTCGTCGGCGTAGACGATGTCGCCCTGCACCCGGCCGGCGCGGCCGAGGGTGGCGAGGCCGGCCACGGTGACGACGTCGCCCTGGACGGTGCCGCGGATCGTGACGTCTCCGGCGACGACGATCACGTCCCCGGTGACCGTGCCGCGGATCGTGAGGTCGCCGTCGAGGACGACGACGTTTGCGGCGGTCTGCTCCCGGTCGACGAGCACCGATCCGACCAGCACGATGCGGTCGTCGCCGTCGGCCGTCGCATCCGCTGAGGCGTTCGCCGCCGGCACGAGCCAGCAGAGCAGGAGCAGCGCGACTAGCAGCGATCGGCGCATCCGGCCCGACCCTACCCCGGCAACTCGTCCGCAAGCAAGATCTTTGCGAGCGCCCGCGGCGGACCGGTGCCGGGGCGACCGCATCGGCGCGCTCACCCGCGGCTCGGGACGGGCTCGGCGTCCGCGAGAGGGGCCTCTGGCAGCAGCCGGTCGATCCAGCCGGGCAGCCACCAGTTGGCGCGCCCCAGCAGCTGCATGATCGCCGGCACGAGGACCATCCGGATGATCGTCGCGTCGACGAGGATCGCCGTCGCCAGGCCGATCCCCATGAGCTTGAGGATTACGTCGTCGGCGAGCGCGAACGAGCTGAAGACGGCGATCATGATCGCCGCGGCGGCGGTGATCACGCGGCCGGTGCTCGCCAGCCCCTCGCAGACGGCGCGCGAGTTGTCGCCGTGGCGCAGGTACTCCTCGCGGATGCGCGACAGCAGGAACACCTCGTAGTCCATCGAGAGCCCGAAGAGGATCGCGAACATGAACACCGGGATGAACGGGGGCACGGGCGTCGCCGTGTCGATGCCGACGAGCTGCCCCGCCCAGCCGCCGCCGGCGACCAGCGCCACGACGCCGTAGGCGGCGCCGATCGAGAGCAGGTTCAGCACACCCGCCTTCAGCGCCACGGGCAGCGAGCGGAACGCCGCCAGCAGCAGCAGGAAGGAGAGCGACACGACGGCGCCGATGAACAGCGGCAGGCGCCGGAGCGTGTACTGGGCCTGGTCGACGATCGCCGCCGTCATGCCGCCGACGTCGACGATCATGCCGGTGCTGCGCTCGATCGGCGGCAGGACGTCCTCGCGCAGGTCGGCGACGAGCCGCTGGGTCGCCGCCTCCTGCGGCGAGCTGCGTGGCGTCACCATCAGGACCGCGGCGTCACCGGCGCCGTTGAGCTGCGCCGGCGCCGCGGCGAGCACCTCGGGCTGGGCGGCGACGCGTTGGCGCAGGGTCGTCAGCGCCCGCCGCCGCTCCCCGTCGCCTGACGGCAGCTGCGCGGTCAGCATGAGCGGGCCGCTCGCGCCGGCGCCGAAGCCCGCGGCGACGAGGTCGTAGGCCTGGCGGGTCATCGTCTCGGCGGGATCGTTGCCGGCATCGGGGAAGCCGAGGCGGAAGTCCTGGATCGGCATCGCGAGCGCCGCGATGACGAGCACGCCGGCGATCGCCGCCGTCCACGGGTGGCGCTGGATGACGCGCGAGTAGCCGATCCAGCGCGAGGCGCGGCCGGCGCGCGCGCGGGCGCCGGACAGCGTCCCCGCCCGGCCGATCCGCAGGCGGTCGATCTTGTGCCCGAGAAAGCCGAGCAGCGCGGGCAGCAGCGTCACCGCGGCGAGCGCCGCGACGGCCACCGCGAGGCTCGACGAGACCGCGACGCCGTAGAGGAACGGCAGGCGCATCGCGAACAGCCCGAGCAGGGCGACGACGACGACAAGGCCCGCGACGAGGACCGACCGCCCGGCGGTGGAGATCGCCTCGGCGATCGCCGCCTCCGGCGTCCGGCCCGCCGCCAGCGCGCTGCGGTAGCGCGTGACGACGAGCAGCGCGTAGTCGATGCCGACCCCGATCGCCATCATCGCGGCGATCGCGGGCGCGAACTCCGGCACGTCCATGACCGCGGCGAGCGTGCCGACGAGGGTCGTCCCGATGCCCAGGCCGAAGAGCGCCATCAGCAGCGGCAGACCGGCGGCGAGCAGCGAGCCGAACGTCAGCAGCAGCACGATCGTGGCGATCAAGAAGCCGACGACCTCCGGGCTGACGTCGCTCTCCTGTGCGTTGGAGATCGCCCAGCCCGACATCGCGACCTGCAGCCCGTCGTTCGACGCCTGCTGGGCGAGCGCGATGAGCTCCTCGCCCGTCTGCGTCGGCACGTCGCTGTCGCGCGGCGCGTCGATCTGCAGGCGGGTGATCGCCGTGCGCCCGTCGAGCGAGACCTCGGGCCCCATCGCGCGGCCGACGCCCTCGAGCTTCTGCGCATCGGCGATCAGCGCGTCAATGCGCTCGCGGATCTCCGGCGCGCGGGCGCCCGCTGCGGCATGCCACACGACATCGATCGTTGCGGCGGAACGATCGTCGAAGCGCTCGCTGAGGACCGCTTCGGCGGCAGCCGAGTCCGACGCCGGGGTGTTGAAGTCGGCCTTGAACTCGCCGGCGAGCGGCGCGACGAGGATGAGCGTCGCCGCAAGCGCAGCGACCCAGGTGGCGAGGACGGTGCGGCGCCGGCGGTAGCACCAGGATCCGAGTCGGGCGAGGCGTGATGCAGGCACGGAACGTGCTCCTTCGTCGGTGAAGCGGACGACCAGAGCGTCGCGGCGGGCTGCGCGGCCTTCCATAGGGGATGTCCCTCAGCGGCGTAGGGGATTGCCCCCATGGGGTGCAGTCGTATCCTCATCGGATGCCTGCTGCCGAAGAGGAATCCGCGACGCTGCAGACGCGGCTGGAGACAGACGAGGAAGGGGCCGGCGAAGCGAGCGTCATCGCCGGGCTCCCGACGACCGCCGATCCTGCCGTGCTGCTGGCGCACCTCGACGCGACGGGGCACTTTCATCGCGACGGCCGCGCCGGCCGGATCTTCCACGCGGGAACGGTCTCGCTGCGCGAGGACGTGCCCACCGACAGCCTGCACGTGTCGGTCGACGACAACCGCCTCAAGGCCCATGTCGACCACGCGTCGCCGCTGGTGGTGCAGAGCGAGGGGCGATCGCGCTACTCCGTTCCCCGCGCTTTCGTGCACAACGTCGCCGGGATGGCCAACGACCTCATCTCGGTCGTGCGCGGCCGCCAGGGCGATCACACCTGCAGGCTCGACTGCGAGTGGGTCTCACCCGAGGCGGGCGGGACGCTGCGCGTCGTCCCGCTGCTGGATCCGAAGACGTCGGCCTGGGGCGTGCAGCTCGACGTGCGGGTCGCGGGATCACTCGACGAGGCGCGGCTGCGCGGCGCGCTGGACGTGCTCGTGGGGGTGAAGGGGGCGGGTGCTAAATGCCTCACGGTCGCCGACTGCGAGGACGACGAGGCGCTCGACGTCGCACGCCGGCGGCTGCACACCGCTGGCCCGCCGCTCACGGTCCTGCCGCCGTTCGGAGTCCTCCTGGCCCATCACCCGGCGGGCGACGTGCTCATGCTCAACCTCAACCACGCAGCCGTGGACGGCTTCGGCGC
>DASYVZ010000594.1:0-4059 GCA_035936515.1 Solirubrobacteraceae bacterium
CCCCGCGACCCAGATCGAGCTGCTCAGCGGCGAGCGCTGGATCGCCGACGGCAACTACGGCGCGACGTTCGACATCCGCTTCGAGCGCGCCGACACCGTCATCGTGCTCGCGCCGCCGCGGCTCGTCTGCCTGGCGGGGGCGCTGCGCCGCTCGCTCGGCCGGCACGGCGAGGCGGTCCAGGCGCGCGGCTGCCCAGAGCGCCTCGACGTCGGGTTCCTGCGCTGGATCTGGCGCTATCGGACCGACAGCCGGCCGCGTCTGGACGCCGCGCTCGAACGCCACGGTGAGCGCCTGCGGGTCGTCGAGCTGCGCTCGCGGCGCCAGGCCGCAGCCTTCCTCGACGACCTGGATGAGCCGCGCCGGCCGCGCGGCGCGTAGGATCTGCGCCGACTCACTGCAAGCGAACCGAGGGGTAGCAGCGCACGATGTCCGTCGATCTCAGCCAAGTGGCGACCGTGGATGCCGAGCCGGGCGAGCTGCCCGCGACGATGGCCGCGTGGGTGATCCGCCAGGAGCGCGAGGGCGAGCCGAAGGACGCCTTCCAGATCGAGGAGATCGAGGTCCCCGAGCCGGAGGCCTTCGAGGTCGTCGTGCGCGTCATGGCGGCGGGGGTGAACTTCAACAACGTCTGGGCGGCGCTCGGGCAGCCGGTCTCGGTCTTTCGCTCCCACCCCGACGAGGATCACCACATCGGCGGCTCTGACGCCTCGGGGATGGTCTGGAAGGTCGGCCCCGGCGTCACGCGCTGGAAGGTCGGCGACGAGGTCGTCATCCACTGCAACCAGGCCTCCTACGAGGACGTCGAGGTCCACGGCCTCGACCCGCTCGCCGCGCCGAGCCAGAAGATCTGGGGCTACGAGACGAGCTGGGGCTCGTTCGCCCAGTTCTGCAAGGTCCAGGCCCAGCAGCTGCTCGCCAAGCCCGAGCACCTGACGTGGGAGGAGGCCGCCTCCTACGGCCTGACGTACTTCACGGCCTACCGGATGCTGATGGACCAGACCGATCTGCAGGCCGGCCACAAGGTCCTCATCTGGGGCGCGGCCGGCGGCCTGGGCGTCTTCGCGACGCAGCTGTGTGCGCTGACCGGCGCCGACTGCGTCGGGGTCGTGTCCTCCGACGAGAAGGGCGAGCTCGTCGAGCAGCTCGGCGCGAAGGGTTTCATCAACCGCAACGAGTTCGCGGGGATGATGCGCAAGGGCGGCGAGACCGACGAGGAGGAGAAGGCGCGCTTCGCGGAGTCGCGGCGCTTCGGCAAGCGCGTCAAGGAGATCCTCGGCGGGGCGCCCGACATCGTCTTCGAGCACGTCGGCAAGGCCACCTTCCCGACGAGCGTGTTCGTCGTCAAGCCGTTCGGGAAGGTCGTCATCTGCGGCGCGACATCCGGCTTTCACCTCGACTTCGACGTGCGCTACCTGTGGATGCGCCAGAAGCAGATCATCGGCTCGCACTTCGCCAACGCCTGGGAGTGCACGAAGGCCAACGACCTCATCCGGGAGTCGAAGATCCGTCCCGTCCTGTGGAAGACGATGCCCTTCGAGGGCGTCGCGGAGGCCCACCAGCTCATGTACGAGAACTCACATCAAGGCAAGATCGCGATCCTCGTCGGCGCGACCGAGACCGGCCAGGGCAAGAGCGCCGAGGGCGCCGGGGCGATCCGCGCGGAGGTCGGCAACTGATGGCCGGCGGCGTCGTTCACCTCCCGCTCTACGCGACCGGCTTTCGCGGCGACGACCTGCAGGCCGCGCTCGAGCTGATCGCCCCGATCTCGACGAAGTACGGCGCGACGCGCTACGAGGTCTTCCGCTCGCGCGACGACCGCTACAAGTTCCTGCTGTCCGTCGACTTCGACGACAAGCGCGGCTGGGACGCCTACTGGTACGGGCCCGAGTTCACCGAGATGCGCGCGGCCTGCAGCGGCTGGTACCAGGTGCCGCTGCTGTACGTCTGGAACGACCTCGTGACGCGCGGTGCGGTGCGCGAGCCGGCCGGCGCCGCCGCTACGGCCGGCGAACGCGGCTGACGACGGGGTTCGCGATCTTCCCGAGGCGGTCGACGAGCCGCAGCCACTGCTTGGGCTTGAGCCCGAGCGCGTGGATGCCGCCGCCGCTCGTGCCGCCGAGCGGGCGGAAGCCGATGTGGATGTGGTCCGCGTGGTCGGGCATCGCCAGCGCCGTCGGCGCGTTGGTGTAGCTCATGAGGCTGATGATCTGCGCGGGCGCCATCGTGCCCTGCAAGGTCAGCAGCCGGCGAACGGTGATATCGGTCAGCGAGCCGGCGCCCTGGCTGCCGAGGATGGGCTGCCCGTTGATCTTCGAGATGTCGACGCCGTTGCCCGAGGAGTGCTGCGAGACGTTGCCCGTCTCGGTGTAGAAGCGGTGACCGCAGCGGATCGACGACACCGTCGGCTTGAGCCCGCTGGCGGCGAGGAACTCGAGCGTCGCGAGCACGCGGCGGTCGACGATCCCGGCGGCGATGTCGCGCCGGCCACAGGCATAGATGTCGATCGCCGGGTTGGCGAGCACGCGCTTGGCGAGGATCTCCTTGCTCATGAGCAGGATCTGGCCGATCGACCCGCCGGTCAGCGCCGCCGTGCTGCGCGCGCGGAAGATCGACGTCGACTCGAGCAGGCGCCAGCCCTCGATGAACGGCTCGGGGTCGATCTGCGGCACGCCCGTGCCGGGGGGCCGGATCGAGAAGCGCACGTGCGGCGCCGTGCCGGTCGAGCTGGAGCCGACGCGGCCGAGGATCGTGCCCGCGATGACGCGGCGCCCTGCGAACATCCGCTTGAGCTCGAGCTCGTCGCGCTCGAGGCCGACGTCGCCGGCGAAGTACGAGCGCAGGCTCGCTGAGGCCGGCAACGCGAACGTCGCGTCGAGGATCTGGCGGCGCCCGCCGGAAGCCAGCGAGCGCGAGCGACCGGGGTTCGCGAAGAGACGCTCCTTGGCCGCGGCGCCAGCGACAGCAGACGACCCGGCCTTCGTGGTGCCGGTCGCCGCTTCGGCCGGAGCGCTCCGGGCGGGCGCGCTGCGGTTGGAGCCGGCGCTGGCGGGCTGCCTGGGCGCGGGATCGGCGGCGGGCGCCGCGAGCGCCTGGACGACGCCCGGCCGCGGCGGCGGCTGCTCCTTGGCGACGAGCACGCTTCTGGCGAGCTTGCCGAGGTGCGCGTACGTGTACGTGTTGCCGTAGGCGTCGCGCAGCACGACGAAGCGCCCCAGCTCGGGGCTGCGCCCCATGCGCATGATGCGGCCGTCCTGCACCGCGACGACGGGCGCACCGGCGGGCGCTTCGATTCGCAGGTCGCGGCGCGCGGGCGCGCCAGGCGCGCGATGTGGGTACGTCATGCGGGCGGCGATCGGCGAGCGGCCCTGCGTCAAGCCGGTCAGCGAGCCGACCAGGTCCGACGGCAGGCCTGCGATGAAGCGCGCGCGCGCCAGCACGGAGTCGACGTACCAGTTGGCGTGGTTGTAGGCGAAGATCGCCTTGCGCAGATCCTCCTCGGCGCCAGCCGCCTTGAGGTACCGCGCGGCGGCGAAGATCGCATCCACCGGGTTGTACGGGTCCTTGCGGCCGTCCTCGTTGGCGTCGACGCCGTAGGCGCGCCAGCTGGCCGGCATGAACTGCATCCAGCCCGTCGCTCCGGCCGTCGAGACGTTGAGGTTGCGGCCGTAGTCGGTCTCGATCTCGTTGATCGCCGCGAGGATCTCCCACGGCACTCCGTACTGGATGCCGGCCGCCTGGTAGATCGACAGCAGGAAGGGCGGGATCGAGAACCGGCCGATGAAGAAGTTGGGAATCTGCGCGGCGGACGTCGATGGGGCGAGCGCGCTGCCGAGCTCTCCACCCGCCGCGCCGCCCGCGGCCGCACGGTCCTCGTCGCGCTCGCCGCCTTCGCCGTCGCCGGATCGCTTGTCGCGCTCACGTTCCGGCGTCTTCTCGGCCGGCGGCGCCGGCACCCGCTCCGGCTCGCGCTCCGGGGGCACGACAAACTTCGGCAGCGGGTCGCGCGCGAAGTCGAGCGGCCCGTTGACGGGCGGGATGAAGTGGGGCGACCCAGCGGG
>DASYVZ010000595.1:0-1923 GCA_035936515.1 Solirubrobacteraceae bacterium
CACCGACCCCGACGGCGGTTCCACGCTCCACCGCGCGTCGAGGTCGCCGGGCGGGCGCGCCGCCACGAAGCATGCCCGCAGCTCGCCCTCGGCGATCGCGCCGATCTGCGCGGAGCCCGCCCCGTCGAGCAGCGCGGACGCTGGCAGGTGACCGAGCAGCGGCAGGCCGGCCAGGACGCGGCCGGCCTCGGTCATGACGAGCATCGCGTCGAACGCGCTGAGCCCCGCGCCGCCGCTCTCCTCGCGCACGAGCAGCCCCGGCCAGCCGGCCTCGCGGGCGGTGGGCCACAGGTCCGGCAGCACGGACGGGTCCTCCAGCGCCTCGCGCGCGAGCGCGATGGTCTTCACGCGCGAGAGCGCCTCGCGCGCGGCCTCGCGCAGGAAGATCTGCTCGTCGCTCAGCTCGAGGTTCATCGCGAGCCCCGGCTCCGCGTCGTCGCCGCCGCCATCTCCGCCGAGCAGTGGTCCGCTCTCATCGCGCCGCCGCCGCGCGCTCCTTGGCGCGCAGCTCGCTGAAGGCGATCCCCTTGTCGAGTCGCGGCTCCGGCGGCAGCCCGAGCACGCGCTCGCCGATCGTGTTGCGCAGGATCTCCTCGGTCCCGCCGGCGGACTTCAGGCCGGGCAGGAACGAGATCATGTAGGCCCACTCGCTGTCGTCGGCGAGCGCGTCCGGCCCCAGCACGTCGGCGATCAGGTCGCCGGCCTCGATCGCGGCGCGGACGGTCGTGACCTTCGCCAGGCCGGCCTCCGGGCCCGGGATCTGGCCCTGCTGCAGCGCGCTGAGCGTGCGGTAGCCGGTGAACTTCACCGCCAGCAGCTCGGCGCACAGCTCGCCCAGCCGGCGGCGCACCTCGGGGTTCAGCCGCGCGTGCTCGTCGGTGGCGATCGCAGCGGCGAAGCGCTCGGGCTTGTAGCCCAGCCCCTCCGAGCCGAGCCCGATCGTCAGGCGCTCGAACATGAGCGTCGTCAGCGCCGTCGCCCAGCCGTTGCCGACGCCGCCGCAGACGGCATCGGCCGCGAGGCGGACGTCGTCGAAGAAGACCTCGTTGAACTCGGCCTCGCCGGAGATCTGGCGCAGGCCGCGGATCGTGACGCCCTCGGCATCCATCGGCACGATGAACATCGTCAGGCCCTTGTGCTTGGGGACGTCCGGATCGGTCCGCGCCAGCAGCAGCCCGAAGGAGGCGAAGTGCGCGTTGGTCGTCCAGACCTTCTGCCCCGACAGGCGCCAGCTCCCGTCGTCCTGCGCCACGGCGCGCGCCTGGACGGCCGCCAGGTCCGAGCCCGCCGCGGGCTCGGAGAACAGCTGGCACCAGACCTCGTCGCCGTGCAGCATCGGACCCAGGTAGCGGTGCTTCTGCTCGTCGCTGCCGTGGGCGATGATCGTCGGGCCGAGCATCCCGATGCCGATGACGTCGAGGATCCCCGGCACGCCGGCGCGGGCGATCTCCTGGCTGACGATGACGTGCTCGACCGCCCCCAGGCCCTGGCCGCCGAGCTCGGTGGGCCACGTCACCCCCGCCAGGCCGGCGGCGGCGAGCTTGCCCTGCCACGCGCGTCGCGCGGCGATGTACGGCGCGTCCTCGTGATCCTGCTCGGGCGGCGCCTCGTGCTTGTGCTCCTGCAGCCACGCGCGCACCTTCGCGCGGTACTGCGCCTGCTCGGGCGTGTCGTTGAGGTCCACGGGCGCTCCTCCGGATCGGCCTCCGAACATCGTTCTGCTGGCTGACTGGCCAGTCGGCGGGACGATACGGGCTAGGACGACGGAGCGCTGTGGTTCGGCGGCTGCGTCGCGGCGATCAGCGCGTCGAGCGGCGCCCAGAACGTGCGCTGGGCTGCGCCGTCGAAGCGGCGCGGCGACCGGTGCAGGTCGACCGCGTCGTCGCGGATCGTCACGAGCGAGGCGTCGGCGCGGGCCGCGCC
>DASYVZ010000596.1:0-10183 GCA_035936515.1 Solirubrobacteraceae bacterium
CTGCCGCCGCGCCTTGTCGCGCGGCTCGGGCGCGATCGCGCCATCGAGGTCGTCGAGATCCTGCCGGGCTCGCCGGCCGCCGTGGCGGGCCTGCGGCCAGAGGATCTGATCGTCGAGGCGGCGGGCGTCGCGCTGCGCGGCGTCGAGGACCTGCACCGGCTCATGACCGAGGACCGGATCGGGCGCCCGGTCGACCTGACGGTCGTGCGCGGCCGCGAGGAGCGGCGGCTGATCATCACCCCGCGCGAGCTGACCAGCTAGATCCGGCCGGCCAGCCGGCTGAGCTAGCGTGGTCGGCGTGGAGCTGACTTCGAAGGCGGGAGCTCGAACATGACCAAGCCCGATCGAGGGCGCAAGGCCGCCGCGCCCCAGGCCGCCGGGGGCACGCGCGATGCGATCGCGATCCTCACGCCGCTGCTGGCCGAGCGCGAGCGGACCCTCGGGCGCGAGCACCGCGACACGCTCGCTACGCGCGGCAACCTCGCCAACGCCTACCTGGCCGCGGGACGCAGCGCGGAGGCGATCGCGATCCTCGAGCCCCTGCTCGCCGACCGCGAGCGAGTCCACGGCCCAGAGCACCCCAACACGCTGCGCACTCGCACGAACCTCGCAGGCGCCTACCAGGCGGCCGGACGTCATGAGGACGCGATCGCGATGCTCGAGCCGCTGGTCGCCGCCCACGAGCGCACGCTCGGTGCCGAGCATCAGAGCACCCTCGCAAGCCGCTTCAACCTTGCCGGCGCCTATCAGGCGGCCCGGCGCATCCAGGACGCGATCGGGGTCCTCGAGCCGCTCGTCGTCGACCTCGAGCCGAAGCTGGGCGCCGAGCATCAGAACACGTTGCGAACGCGCGGCAACCTCGCCGGGGCGTACCACTCGGCCGGGCGCTTCCAGGACGCGATCGCGGTGCTCGAGCCGCTGGTCGCCGACCTCGAGCGGATCCTCGGCCCCGAGCACCCCGACACGCTGGCCACCCGCGGCAACCTCGCGAACGCCTACCAGTCGGCGGGACGCATCCAGGCCAGCATCGACATCCTCGAGCCGCTGCTGGCAGATCTCGAGCGCATCGTCGGCGCCGAGCACCCGCATACGCTCAGCGCCCGCGGCAACCTCGCCAACGCCTACCACGACGCGGGGCGCGCGAGGGACCCGATCGAGATCCTCGAGCCGCTGCTCGCCGACCACGAACGCACGCTCGGAGCCGAGCATCCCAACACGCTGCGCACCCGCGGCAACCTCGCCAACGCCTACCAGGACGCGGGGCGCCCCGCCGACGCGATCACGCTCTACGAGCCGCTGATCGGCGACCGCGAGCGCATCCTCGGCGGCGACCACCCCGACACCCTGGCGAGCCGCGGCAACCTCGCCAACGCCTACCGCGACACCGGCCGCACGAAGGACGCGATCGCGATCCTCGAACCGCTCGTCGGCGATCTCGAGCGGATCCTCGGCGCCGAGCATCCCGACACGCTCGGCAGTCGCAACAACCTCGCCAACGCGTATCAGGCCGCCGGCCGCACCGCCGACGCGATCGGCATCCTCGAGCCGCTCGTCGCCGATCTCGAGCAGATCCTCGGCGCCGAGCATCCCGACACGCTCGGCAGCCGCAACAACCTCGCCAACGCCCACCGGGCGGCCGGGCGTACGCAGGACGCGCTCGGCATCCTCGAGCCGCTCGTCGTCGATCTCGAGCGGATCCTGGGCGCCGAGCATCCCGACACGCTGGCAAGCCGCGCGAACCTCGCCAACGCCTACCAGCGCGCAGGGCGAAGCGACGGCGCGATCGCGACGCTCGAGCCGCTGGTCGCGGATCTAACGCGATCCCTCGGCGCCGACCATGCCGATACGCTCACCGCGCGCCTCAGCCTCGCCGCCGCCTATCAGGACGGCCGCCGCGCCGAGGACGCGATCAAGCTTCTCGAGGCGCTGATCGCCGATCTCGAGCGCATCCACGGCGCGGAGCACGCCAACACGCTACGGACCCGCAACAACCTCGCCATCGTCTACCTGGACGCGGACCGCGTCCAGGATGCGATCGAGCTCCTCGAGCCGCTGCTCGACGATCTGGAGCGCACGCTCGGCGCCGCGCACGCCGATGCGGCCGGCGCCCGCAGCAACCTCGCGAATGCCTACGACGCCGCGGGGCGCAGCGAGGACGCCGAGCGCGTGCGCAGCCGTGCGCGCGACGTCGACGCCTTCGAGGTGGGGGACGTGAGGTCCTCCACCTCACCCGAGGACAACACCTTCATCGTCTGAGCGAAGTGCGGGGGACGGGCGTGACGCGCCGGGCGGATATCGCACCGGGCGGCCGAGCGACCGGTTCGAGCGGCCCGGCGCGTGTCATCGGCATGACGAGGAGCGTGAGCCGCCCGTCGCGCCGGGGCATGCCACCGCCGTGCGGATCACCTTCGTCGTCATCGGCGCGCTGCTCGTGATCGTCGTGGCCGTCGGCGTGCTCGCGGTCGTGCAGCCGTTCGCCGACGACGGCGACGACGAGCCGGCGCGTGTCGAGGTGTCGGTCGACGCGATCGTCGGGACGCCGCCGCGGTGGTACCGCGCGGCGGTCGAGGTCACGGCCCGAGCGGTCCCGCTCGACGCCGAGCGCTTCCTGCTCGAGGATGACGAGCGGGCGATCATCGTGCAACCCGAGCCGGGCGCACTGACGGGCGAGGTCGAGCGCGGCGAGCAGGTCACGGTCGCCGGCGTCGTGTACCGGCTCAACCGCCTCCAGGTCGACGCGCTGCGCCCCCTGTTGCAGGACGAGGGCCGGCCGGTACTGGCCAGGGCGCCGACCGACCTCGGCGCGCCCTACATCTCAGCGCAGGACGTCGACGCGCTCCCGTGATGCTCGCACTGCAGCGCGGGCGAGCCATGACAGCGGCTGCCCCCGATGGCCCGATTCGGGCGCAGGATGAGCGCGGTGGCTGATGTCGGCGGCAGCGCGTCGCTGCGCGAGCGCGCGATCAGCACCTGGGAGGGGGTCCGATCGAGCTTCGGCTTTCTCACCGGCGTCGCGATGGCCCTCGGGCTCGTGCTGGGGTTCGTGCTGCCGTCGGTCGACGCCGCTCTGGACCTCGGCGACGCGCCGGTGTTCGGCTTCGCCGACCCCGAGGTGGGACGCTCGTTGCTCGAGACGGTCGCCACGGCGACGGTCTCCGTCGCGGGGCTGTCGTTCTCGGTCACGGTGGTGGCGTTCACGCTCGCCTCATCGCAGCTGAGTCCGCGCGTCCTGCGCACCTTCCGCGCCGATCGGCTCAGCCAGGCGACGCTGGCCTGCTTTCTGGGGACATTCATCTACTGCCTCGCGGTCCTCATCCGGCTGGGCTCAGCCGACGAGGGGGGCTCGGTGCCGAACCTCTCGATCACGCTGGCGGTCGCGCTGGCCGTGGTGTCCTTCGCGATGTTCGCCGCGTTCATCGCCCACATCGTCAGCATGCTGCAGCCCTCGTCGATCATCGACGGCATCCGCGCGACGGGACGCCGGTCGCTCGAGTCGCCGTATCCGGCCGGCGTCGGTGAGACGCCCGACACCGCGGCGGCCGAGCGCGCCCTCCTGCGCACCCGCGACGGCGACGGCGGCCGACCGGTGCGCGCCGATCGGCAGGGCTACGTCTCGACGGTGTACGCGACGCGCCTGCTGACGTCCGCCGCCGGCTGCGACGCCGTGGTCGTGCAGCGGGTGCAGATCGGCGAGTACGTCATCCCCGGACTCCTGCTCGCCGATGTCTGGTGCGCCGACCACGGCCGGCGCGAGGATCTCGTCGCGACGGTCCGCGCCGCCTTCGTGCTCGGTCGCCAGCGCACGCCGGTGCAGGACCCGGCCTTCGCCGTGCGCCAACTCGCCGACATCGCACTGAAGGGCCTCTCGCCGGGGATCAACGATCCGACGACCGCGCAGAACGCGATGGAGGCCCTGACGGCGCTGCTCGTGCGGTTTGCGACCGGCGACCCCGTCTCGAGGCTGCGCGCGGACGAGCACGGCGTGGTGCGTCTCGTCGCGCTGGCACCCGACCTCGACGATCTCGTGCGGCTCGGCTTCGAGCAGGTCCGCGTCTTCGCGGCATCGGATCCGGCGGTCTCGCGCCGCCTGCTGACGCTGCTCGCACGCATCGACGAGGCAGCGCGGTCGGCCGGGATCCGCTGCATCGAGCCGGCCCATCAGGCCGCACTCATCGCAGAGGGCTGCGGCGCGTCGCTCGCAACGGGCGCAGACGCGGCCTCGGTGCGCGCTCATCACGCGGCGCTGTGACGCCGGCCGGCGCGGCCCGGAGCGGATCCGCCTCGCGCTACCGCTACGCCGCGGCGTGTCGCGACCTGGCGATAGGTGGCGTGGTGGCTGGTCGCGCTGGATGTGAGAGCGGCCGGTTCCGCGGTGGCCGCTCGCTGGAGCGAGAACCGGCCGCGTCCCGAGCGCCGCCGGCCGTCAGGTCGCGCTGTAGCCGTGCATCTGATCGCCCTGCGCAGCATGGATGCTGGCGTTGAACGAGATGATGACGCGCTCCTTCTCGCCGTCGTACGGCAGCGCCTGATGGGCAAGCCACGAGGGAAACAGCACGAGCTGTCCCGGAAGCGGCTCGATGTCGAGGTGCGGCGGCAGCAGGTAGGCGTTGCCGGCGTCGACGAAGGCGCCGCCCAGCGCGGTGGCCGGCGGCCCGTAGAGCCGCGTCACGCCGTTCGCCGCGCCGTAGACCGGATGTTTCACGCGCTGCTCGGGCTCGTCGATCTGGACGATGTACGCCGACGACCACGAGCAGTTGCCGTGGGTGTGCACGTCGTGGAACGCCCCGGCGCGGCTGCACTGAAACCACATGCCCTCGATGCCGACCTTCAGCTCCATCTCCTGCCCGCCCCAGGCCTGCGCGTTGGCCTGCTTCACCGTCTCCCCGAGACTGGACACGATGAACCGGACGAAGTCCTGCCACTCGGGGATCTTCACGCGGTGCAGCAGATCGTCGTCGCTGGCGAAGAACGGTCCGGGCTCGACGCCGCGCTGGCGCTCCTGCGCCGTCCGTCCCTGTGCGAACGCGTCGACCAGCAGGGGGTTGAGCGTGGCGGCGTCGGCGTAGCGGTGCAGCCCGATCGGGGTCGGCCACAGCCAGTGCGTCCCGGCCTCCATGGTCATGCCTGCGCTCCTTCTCGTCGCCGGACGGCGGGCGATCGTACCGAAGCCCTCGCGGTGCCCCGGGCGATCAGTTTGACGGCTGCCGAGCGTCTCAAGGAGGATGCCCTGATCACGAGGAGGTTGACCCGCGGATGACTGAGCTGCTCGTTGGGACGAAGAAGGGGCTGTTCTCCTACGAGGGCGAGCCGGGCGGCGAGTTCAGACAGGTGGCGCGCGCGTTTGCGGGCGATCCCGTCGACTACGCCATGCGCGACCCGCACAGCGGGCGCGTGCTGGCATCCGTCACGTCGCCGTTCTACGGCCCGAAGATCTTCTACGCCGACGACGCGGGCGGGGAGTGGACGCAGGCCGAGGGCGTCGCGCTGCCCGAGGGCGGCGACGCCGCGCTTGCGCGGGTGTGGACGATCGTGGCGAGCGAGCGGGAGGGCATGCTCTACGCCGGCGGCGATCCCGGCGTGCTCTTCGAGAGCCGCGATGGCGGAGCGTCCTGGACGATCAACGAGGGGCTGTGGAACGAGCCGAGCCGGCCGGAGTGGCAGCCCGGTGGCGGCGGCCTGTGCATCCACTCGATCGTGCCGTGGCCGGGTGATCCCGACCGGCTTGCGCTGGGCATCTCGGCGGCCGGCGTCTGGCTCAGCGACGACGGCGGCGCGTCGTGGCGGCGCGGCAACCGGGGGATCGTCGCGCGCTACGTCCCCGAGGAGGCGCAGGAGGAGACCAACGATCTGTGCATCCATGCGATGGAGCGCGCGCCGGCCCGCCCGGAGAGGTTGTTCATGCAGTTTCACGGCGGCGTCTACCGCTCCGACGACGCGGGCGAGAGCTGGACGGACATCGCCGCGGGGCTGCCAGGCGACTTCGCGTTTCCGGTGGCGGTCGATCCGGCCGACCCCGACAGCGCCTTCGTCATCCCCTTGACCGCGGAGACCGACCGCGTCACCGCCGGCGGGCGCGCGCAGGTCTTCGCGACGCGCGACGCCGGTGCGAGCTGGTCGCCGTTGGGGGCCGGGCTGCCCCAGGAGAACGCGTATCTGACGGTCCTGCGCCATGCGCTCGCGCGGGCGGGGGAGGGGCGCGAGCTCGAGCTGTACTTCGGCACGACGTCCGGGCACGTCTTCGGCTCCGGCGACGCCGGCGCGACCTGGTCGGAGGTCGCCTCGTGCCTGCCGACCGTGCACAGCGTCGTCGCAATCAGCTGACGCGGATCGCCCGCACGTGGGCCGCGAACGACTCGACCGTGCCGTCCAGCCGCGTGACGTAGATCTCGTCATCGCAGGCGAAGGCCTCGGTGGCTTCCGACCCGAGCGCCGCGGCGGCAAGCAGCGCGCCGCCGATGAGGTAGACGTCGCGCACGACGCCGATGCTGAACAGCGCGCGCGTCTCGTCCATGACGTCGACGCTGCCGGCGCGCAGTAGCGTCGGCAGATCCTCGCGCACGGAGAGCGCGGCGACGACCGTCGAGATGTTCTCGATCTCGTCGGAGGTGACGGCCGCCAGCGCGCGGGCGCGCTGCAGGGAGAGGCGACTCAGCACACCGCGGCTGCCGCCGGCGCCGATCACGACCGGTATCCCGTAGCGCTTGGCGCGCACGACGTTGTCGGCCTGCCGGTCGCGCTCGACGGCGACGACCGGGACCCCGAGCTCGCGCAGCATGAGACACAACCGCAGGCCGACCTGGCCCAGGCCGACGACGACGACCTGATCGCGCCGCGGCATCGTGCGGCGACCGAGGATCGCCACGAGGCGCGGCGCCATGAGGCGGTTGATCAGCCCGGCGGTGAAGATCGCCGTGAACGCGAGCGCTGAGAGCATCGTCACCGTCGAGAAGGGCAACAGCCAGCCGGGACCGTGTTCGATCGCCTCGTTCGGACCCACCGTGACGATCACCCGCGTCGCCAGGTAGAGCGCCTCCATCGGCGGCTCGTGCAGCGCGAGCCCGACGACGATCGCTTCGGTGAGCAGGATCGCCACGAACCCGAGCAGCCCGGCCAAGAGGGTCTTCGCGCTGAGCTCGTAGGGGTGCAGCAGCGACGCGACGTTCGTGCGAGCCCGGTCGTCGAGGCGCCTGCCGCGGGGCGACAGCGGCGCGAGCAGCGGGCCGTCCTCGGCGGTGCGCACCCCGCGCGGCGGCCCGCCGGGCTCAGGCGAGCGACTCACGGCGACGAGACCATCACCCAGGCAGGGGCCGGCGAGCGCCGGCGCGACGATCTCGGCCATCGACGTCACCCGTACGTTGCGAACCGCGCGGCGCACCTGGGCGGCGAGATCGCGGTTGTAGATCGTGACGATCAGCCGCACGCCGGGCCGCACGCCCTCGACGACGAGCGCGAGCCGCAGCGATACGCGGTCGTCGCGCGAGATCACGACGACGGCGTCGATGTCGGGGGTCAACGCGCGGCGGATGTCTCGGTCGTTGGGCGCGCGCAGGTGGATGACGTCGGCGGCGCAGTCGTCGAGCACGCGCCGCACGACGTCGATCAGGCGCCCCTCGCCGAGGACGAGAATGCGCTCCTGCGGCGTGTCGTGGTCTGCGTAGAGGTCAGCCATGCGGTCGCGAGTATGCGCGAGCGAGCACGGCGACGCGATCTGGTTTGCGCCGCCGCTCGCGGGGCAGACTTCCGCGGATGAGCAATCCCCCACCAGATGGCCCGACCGAGCCGCTGCGCCCGGCGCAGCGCACGACGGTCGCCGAGGAGCGCGTCTCGGGGCACGATCCGATCCTGCTGCGCCTCGAGGACACCCTCAACTCGCTGCGCACGGGGCTCATGATCGTCGGCGTCATCGCGGTCGCCGCCCTCGGCGTCGCGGTCTACTCATTGATGAGCCAGGACGACGATGGCGGCGGCTCGCGCAGCGGCCTGGCAAGCGACTCGCGCGTGTCGGAGCTTGACGATCGCGTCGATCGGATCAGCCGCCAGGTGCAAGATCTGCGCTCGGGCGACGGGGGGGACGACGACGCGGAGCTGGGCAATCGCGTGGAGGCGCTCGAGGGGACGGTCAAGGAGCTCGCCGAGCGTCCCGTGCCCGACGCGACGCAGGCGGTGAAGGAGCTCTCCGACCGGATCGACGACATCGCGTCCGACGTCGAGGAGCTCAAGTCGGCGCAGTCGCCCTAGCGAGCTGCGCTCGCGCTCAGGCGGCGTGCACGACTCCCGGCCGCGCCGGTGGCGCTGGCCGCCCGCGCGAATGCCGCGAGCAGGCGCTCCTGCTCGGGTGAGCGGACCATGCTCTCGGCATGCCACTGCACGGCGACCGTGAAGTGCCGGTCGCTGGCCTCGATCGCCTCGACGGTCCCGTCCTCGGCCCAGCCGACGACCCGCAGCCCGCGGCCCAGCCGGTCGACCGCCTGGTGATGAAACGAGTTCACGCGGGCCTTGGTCTCGCCGAGGCAGGCGGCGACGAGGCTACCCGCCTGCAGCCGCACATCGTGCGTCGCGATCGAGCCGACTTCCGCCTGGCGGTGCCGGACGTCGGACGGCCGCTCGCTGGCCAGGTCCTGCACGAGTGTTCCGCCGCGGGCGACGTTGAGCACCTGCAGACCGCGGCAGATCGCCAGCACCGGCATCTCCCGCGCCTCGGCAGCGCGCACGAGCGCGATCTCGAAGCTGTCGAGGTGCGGCTCCGTCGGCCCGAGCCGGGGATGCGGCGCGGCGCCGTAGATCGACGGGTGCAGGTCGGGGCCCCCCGACAGGCACAGGCCGCAGAGGCCGTCGAGCAGCGGCTCGATGCTGTCGACGTCCAGCGGCGGGATGACGATCGGCACGGCGCCCGCGCGGCGGATCGCCTGCGGATAGGTGAGGCCGAGCGCGAGCTCCTGCTGGGGCGGCTCGCCGTTGGGGTCGTGGTAGACGCGCGTGGGCTCGCGCATCTCCGACGTGCTCAGGCCGATGATCGCGTGCGGGGCGCGCGGCGGGAGAACGGCTGCGGGTATCTGGCGAAGCGTGGTCATCTGAGTTCAAGGTTCTATCCGCCAAGCCGGCGGCAGGACATGCCACAGCGTCCAAACCGCGAGCGACCGACCTGGCCCGATGGCGCCGGGCGCTCGTGCGCCCTGCGTCACGCGGTCGCGAAGCGGCTCAGCGTGAGCTCCGGCCGGACGCCGACGAGGTGCTCGCGGAAGATGCGGTAGTAGGCGAGCTCCTCGCGCGTGCGCAGCGGCGGCGTCACGCGATCGCGCTCGAGCTCGAACTCGAGCTCGGAGATCTCCTCCTCGATCGCTGCCGTCAGGACGTCCTTCGCGCCGCTGCCGTCGCCGAACTCCGCCTTGTCGCGCCACAGCAGCTCGTGCGGCAGCCACCCGTCGAAGGCCTCGCGCAGCAGTCGCTTCTCGGGCTGCCCCGGTCCGGCGAGCTTGAACCCCGGCGGCAGGCGCAGCGCCCATTCGATCACCTCGCGGTCGAGGAACGGGACGCGCGCCTCGAGGCCGTGGGCCATCGTCACGCGATCGCAGCGCTGCAGGTTGAGGTTGTGCAGGCTCTCGACGGTGCGCACGAGCTCGCGGTGCAGCGTCTCGGGGTCCTTGAAGTCGCGCAGGTACTCGTAGCCGGCGAACAGCTCGTCGGCGCCCTCGCCGGTCAGGACGACCTTGACGTGCTGCGCCGTGAACTCCGAGAGCAGGTAGTTGGGCACGGCGCTGCGCACGAGCGCCGGGTCGAAGGACTCGATCGCGCGGACGGCGACCGGCATGACCGCCAGCGCGTCCTCGGCGGTGTAGGTGGTCTCGCGATGCTCTGAGCCGATGTGCGCCGCGACGAGGCGCGCGGCGGCGAGGTCGGGTGACGTCTCGGTGCCGACGGCGAAGGTCTGCAGGATCTCGCCGCGCTCGGCCAGGACCTTCGCGGCGATCGCGGCGACGAGGCTCGAGTCCAGGCCGCCCGATAGGAACACGCCGACCGGCACGTCGCCCATGAGCTGGCGCTCGACGGCGCCGATCAGCACGGCGCGCGTGCCGCGCAGGATCTCGGCGGGGGCGGCGGCGCCGGGCGTCGTCGGTCCCGGCATCCGTTCCAGGTCGTCGGGCACGGCGCGCGCGAAGCGGATCAGCCCGTCCTGCGGCGTCCA
>DASYVZ010000597.1:0-1549 GCA_035936515.1 Solirubrobacteraceae bacterium
CTGCGCGTCGTCGCGGCGGCGGCCGTGCTCGTCGCGTGGCGGCGGCCGTGGCAGACGCGCTGGACGGCGGCCCGCCTGCGGCTGACCGCCGCGTTCGGGATCGCGCTGGCGCTGATGAACCTCACCTTCTACCTCGCGATCGACCGGCTGCCGCTCGGTACCGCCGTCGCGATCGAGTTCGCTGGCCCGATCGCCGTCGCGGCACTCGGCTCGCGGACCCGGCGCGACGTCCTGGCGCTCGCGCTCGCGGTGGCCGGCGTCCTCGCGCTCGCCGACGTGCACCTGACCGGCAGCCCCGCCGGGTTCGCGCTGGCGGTCGCCGCGGGTGCGTTCTGGGCGGCCTACATCGTCCTCGGCCACCGGGTCGCCGCCGATCGCGAGCTGCGCCCGCGCGACGGCCTGGCGCTCGCGATGGCGATCGGGGCGTTCGGGCTCGGACCCTTCCTCGTGACGAGCGCGGTGCCCGCGCTCGTCGATCCGCTCCTGCTCGCGGCCTGCCTGGGCGTCGGCGTGGCTTCCAGCGTCGTGCCCTACGCCCTCGAGCAGATTGCGATGCGGCGGCTGGCGCGACCCCGGTTCGCGCTCCTGCTCGCGCTGCTGCCGGCGACGGCGACCGTCGTAGGAGCAATCGTTCTCGCACAGGTTCCGGGAGTCGTCGAGAGCATCGGCATCGCGCTCATCGTGATCGCGGCGTCGCTGCGCAGCCACGCCGACATCTGACGGTCCGGCGGGCGCGCGGGGAACCCAGCCGCTTCCGCCTTGACTGCCGGTTACAGTTCAGCGCGATAGGGACATGGAGGCCGGAGCGCTCAGAGCACCCGCCGCACTCAACCGGATCTCGGTCACGGCGCCGTTGCTGCGCCTTCGCTCCGACGAGCAGCTCGTCGCCCTCTTTCGCGCCGGCAACGACGGCGCCTTCAGCGTGATCCACGATCGCTACTGCCAGCGGCTCTTCGTCTACGCACGCCAGATGCTCGGCGGCTCGCGGCAGGACGCCGAGGACGCGCTGCAGGACGTCTTCCTGCGGGCCTACTCGTCGCTGCGCATCAGCGACCGGCCGGTCTCGCTGCGCGCCTGGCTGTACCGCGTCGCGCACAACCGCTGCATCGATCATCTGCGCAAGCCGATCCCGCCGGCGATCGACCTCTTCGAGACCTCGCGCCGCCCGCTGCGCGACCCGACGGTCGAGGTCGAGCGCCGCGAGGATTTGCGCCGGCTGATCGAGGACGTCCGGCGACTGCCCGAGCAGCAGCGTTCGGCGCTGCTCATGCGCGAGCTCGACGGGCTCAGCTACGCCGAGCTCAGCGAGGCGCTCGGCGTCTCGCTGCAGGCGGTCAAGTCGCTGCTCGTACGCGCGCGGATCGGCCTCGTCGAGGCGATCGAGGCGCGCGACACCGCGTGCGCCGAGATCCGCAGCGACCTCGCCGACGCCTTCGACCGCGGCGTGCGGGCGAGCGGACGCACGCGCAAGCACCTGCGCGACTGCTCCGGCTGCAGCGAGTACCGCGGCCAGCTGCGCGGCGTGCGCGCGGGCCTGACGGCGCTGTCG
>DASYVZ010000598.1:0-2952 GCA_035936515.1 Solirubrobacteraceae bacterium
AACGTGTACTGACCGAGTTGGTCCGGCAGCCTGGTCGCGACGAACGCACGGTCGGCGAACACGACGATGATCAGCAGGAGGCTCGAGAACGACAGCGGGATCCCGACCCGGACTAGGCGAGACGCCTCGCCGCGCAGTGGCAGTCTCGGGTGAGTCGCCGGCTCGAGCACGCGTACAACGCATGCGACGATCAGGACCAGCACGGCGATCTCGGCGAGGATCGCGCCGCGGTAGCCGTAAGCCGATGCAGCGGCCGCCGTCGCCGCCAGCGCGAACGCGGATCGTGCGCAGTACGCCGCACCGAGCGCGACGAGCCGTACCCGGGCGCGGAGGACGACCAGGTAGAACTCGAAGACCGAGTTCATCAGGACCGTGAACATCGACAGGGCGAGCGCCGTCGTCGTTGCAGAGTCGCCTGGTGACGTCAGGAGGATCGCGATCAGGCTGACGGCGGCGACCGTGGTGGAGCCGACAAGGACCAGGCCCAGCGCGCGGTCCCGTAGGCCGCGCGCGGCCGGATCGCCTGCGCCGAAGCCGATCGAGAGCTCGACGCCCAGCGGGGCCAGGATGCCGAGCGTGCAGACGAGCGTTCCCAGCGGCAGGACGATCGGCACGAGCCCGTAGTAGCCAAGCTCTGTAGCCCCGAGCACCTTGGCCAGCACGACCATCTTCGCGAGGCCGAGGATGCTCGCCGCGAGCATCAGCACGCCGTACAGCGCCGAGGCGCCAAAGCGCTGGCGGGCGGTGCGCGGGGTCGTTGAGCGCGAGTCGGCGGCTACGGGCGTCCCGGCTTCTTGGTCGATGGCATCCACCACCCGACGACGGTAGCCGTCCATCCGGGTGACCGTTTCTCAGCGGCGAGGCGGCCGCGGGCCCCGTGACGGCTCAGCGCGGCGGGCGCTGCGCACGGGCTTCGACGCCATTCCCGCCGCGCCGTGCGACGATCTCGCAGGCTCCGAAGCTCTGGAGCGTTCGCCGCAGCGATCTGACGGAGCGCCGATGCTTGTAGCGATCGGTCAGCGCATCGTGCGTGTCGACCGCCGCCCAGTCGTCCTTGAGTCGGTCGTCGAGTTCCGGATACGAGCGGTGGTTGGAGACCACGGGCGAGATCCGCGCGAGCAGGCGCTCGTGCCTGCGCAGCCTCTTGTGGATCGGCAGCATCGTTCGCACGAGTCGCTCCGACCATCGGAGGCCGGCTTGCGGCGTCATCTGCAGGAACAGCGGCCGCAGGAGCTGCTGGCTCACGCGGGTCAGGACGACATGGTGGTAGTGGTCGACCACGAGCCAGCCGCCGGCCGCGACCTGCTCGTACAGCGCATGCATCGTCGCCTCGGGTGACGGCGTGTGCTGCACGACGCCGAGGCAGAACACGACATCAAACTGGCGCGGCGCCAACGGGAGGCGGAGGATGTCGGCCTGCGCCACGCGGTGCGCCGGTCCCGGCGGGAAGCTCGAGGCATTCACGTCAACCGCGGCGCTGAGGTCGATCGACGTCACGCGGGCGCCGCGGCCCAACAGCACCTCCGTGAAGCGCCCGGCGCCGCAGCCGCACTCGAGCACGGAGGCTCCGGCCAGCGAGTTCCAGAGCTCCTCGCCGAGGCAGCGCCGAGCACGCTCTTCGGAGATGGGAAGGCCCGTGTGGGAATCGAGCTGCGTCAACCGGTACTGCAGCCACTGCGACCCGAAGGCGGCGGCATAGCCGTCGTCCGGCACGAAGCGAGGCACTCCGGCGCGCACGGGAAAGACCTCACCACCGGGGCAGGCGAGCCCGTCATCGCCGCCATCCAGTGCCAAGAGGTGATCCGGACAGCTCCACGGCGCCCATGGTCTGTGCCCGCTCGTCCCGCTGACGTCGCCGTCGGGGGCGGGACGTACGGTTTCCTGACCGAGTCGCCCGGGGACCGGATCGTAGGTCGAGAACGTCATCGCACATCAACCGCCGTCGCGTATCGGCGTGTCTGTGCCGTCGCCGGGCGCCGTGGAGCCAGCGACCGTCAGCGGCACTAGGCGCCCTGCCAGCGCCCGGTAAGACGCGGCCATCTCGGCTCCCGCGACGCGATCGCCGCGCGACGGAGTTGCGCCACCGCCCCGCTTCGCGATTACGTAGTAGGGGATCGCCTCGGCGATGAACGTGTCGTAGCGCATGCACCACGACGCTCCGCAGCGGCGCAGGATCGCCGACTGCGGCGTGCTCCTCTGCTCCCGGTCCCCCAGCCGGTAGCGCACGGTCGCGGTGGACCGGCGGATCTCGCTGGCCAGGACCCGGGGCTTCGTCGTCACCATCCGCGTACGCTGGTGCTCGTAGACGCCGATGACGGCCTGGTCGCCGATGGCGCGGCGGACGGCGGGATCCTGAAGCGTCAGGATCGCCGGCACGTCCCCCCATTGCGCCAAAGACCACAGCTTCGTCAACGTGCTGCTCGGTGTGTCCGATGGCGACGACACCCTTCCGTCGGGGTCCACGAGCTCGAGCGTCGGAACCGTCGGCCGCTTGGCGTCTTCCTCGCTTCGCACGGTCAACGCCACAAGACTGCCCGCCGTCAGACCCGCGATGCCCATCGCCACGACGCCGATCAGGATCTGCTCGCGGCTGAACGTGGGTCGCCCCCGCGTCACACGACCGCCGCCTCCGACTGGTGGAAGCTGATCACGTCGCCCAGGATCTCGTCGAGCGACCGCGTCGGCGACCACCCGACGGCAGCGCCGATCTTCGAGATCTCCGGGTAGCGCCGCGGCATGTCCTCGAATCCCGCCTCGTAGGCCTCGTCGTAGGGGATGACCTGGATCTCGGAGCCCGAGCCGGTCATCTCGCGCACTCGGTTGGCGAGGTCAACCATCGAGATCTCCTCCTGGGCGCCGATGTTGAAGACCTCGCCGTAGGCGCCCTCGCCGAGCAGCATGAGGTCGATCAGCGCCCGGACGACGTCGGCCACGTGACAGAAGCAGCGTGTC
>DASYVZ010000599.1:0-8849 GCA_035936515.1 Solirubrobacteraceae bacterium
GCCCGACAGCGTGCGCGGGCGCGCGTCGGCCAGCGCGCCGATGCCAAACCGCTCGAGCAGCTCGACGGCGCGGCGGCGACGCTCGGCACGCCCGCCCCCGCGCAGCCCGTAGGCGACGTTCTGCCAGGCGGTCATGTGACCGAACAGCGCGTAGTCCTGAAAGACGTAGCCGCAGCGGCGCTGCTCGGGCGCAAGCTCGCGGTTGGTCTGCGTGTCGAGCCAGACCTCGTCGCCGCACGTCACGCTGCCGTGCGCGGGGCGCAGCAGTCCGGCGGCGATCCGCAGCAGCGTGCTCTTGCCGGCGCCGGAGGGGCCGGCGAGCGCGAGGCAGCTGCCGGCCGGCGCTTCGAGGACGGCATCGAGGGTGAAGCCGGCGCCGAGCGTCGTGCGGGCCTCAACGCGCAGCACGCAGCGCCTCCGTCCCCTGGCCGCCAAGCAGCTTCGACGACAGCAGCAGCGTTCCCGACACGACGACGAGCACCGCCGACAGCGCGAGCGCGGCGTCGAAGTCCGTCCCGAGGCGTTCGTAGATCGCCAGCGGCGCGGTCTGCGTGCGGCCGCGAAAGGAGCCCGCGAAGATCAGCGTGGCACCGAACTCGCCGACCGCGCGGCCCCACGCGAGCGCCAGGCCGGCGAGCATTCCCGGCGCTGCGGCCGGGATCGCGATGCGCACGAACGTCCGTGCCTCGGAGGCGCCGAGGGTGCGCGAGGCCTCCAGCCACGAGCGGTCCACCGCGGCGAACGCCGTCTGCGCACCTCGGATGAAGAACGGAGCGGCGACGAACGTCAGCGCAACGACGACGCCCGCCGTCTCGAACGCCAGGCGCAGCCCGGCGTCGGCGATGTGGCTGCCGACGATGCCGCCGGGCCCGAGCGCCGCGAGCAGGCCGACGCCTGCGACGGCCGGCGGCAGGACGAGCGGCAGTTCGACCAGTGTCACCACGAGCGCATGCCCGCGGAAGGTCCGCGTCGCCAGCAGGTACGCCGTCGGCGTCCCGACGACCACGATGACCGCGAGCGCCATGAGCGTGGTGCGCACGCTGAGCCAGAGCGCGTCGAGCACGCCGGGATCGTCGAGCGCCCCGATCAGGTGCCCCGGACTCGTGCGGACGAAGATCGCGACGACGGGCAGCGTGAGGAACGTCAGCGCCACGGCGAGTGCGCCGGCGAGCGCCGCGCCGAACCAGCGTCCGCGCTTCATCGGCCGCGCGAGATGACGCCGGTGGCGCTCATCGGTTCACGGTCGCTCTGCCGGCGGTGGCTCGAAGCCCGCCTTCTCCAGCGCATCTTCGCCGGCGCCGTTCAGCAGATCCGCGACGAACGCCTGCGCCGCCTTGCGGTGCGGCGCGCCCTTGACGACCGCGATGGCGTAGGCCACCTTCGGCCGCAGCGTCTTGGGCAGCTCGATCGCCTTCAGCCGCCCGTTTGCCGCTGCGACGTCGGTGACGTAGAGAAACCCGGCGTCCGCCGCGCGCTGGCCGAGCTTCGCCGCGATGCCGCCGACGTCGGGCTCCTCGGAGCGCACGTTGGCGAGGATCGCCGCGCGGGTCGTCGGATCCAGAGCGTCGAGCGTCTTGCGCGTGTACACGCCGACCGGCACGCCCGGCGCCCCGATCGCGATCGTCACGCCCTTGCGCGTCAGGTCATCGAAGCGCTTGACCTTCCCCTCGCCGGCGGGAACCGCGAGCACGAGCCGGTTGACGGCGAACACCCGCGGACGCTCCACGAGCCCCTCGTCGAAGAGCTGATCGGGGAGCGTCCGGTTCGCCGAGGCGAACACGTCGGGCTTGGCGCCGCTGCGGATCTGCGCGGCTAGCTCGTCGGAGCCGGCGAAGGAGAACTGCGCCTCGGCGCCGTCGAACTGCTCGCCGTAGCTGGTGAACGCGCTCTTCAGCGAGGTGGCGGCGGAGACGAGCAGCTCGTCGCGGTCATCGTCCGACGAGCCGCAGCCGGCGAGCGCGAGGATTGCGAGCGCGGCGACGAGAGCGGAGACACGGCTCATTCACCTAAGCATTGCATAGGTGGTACGGGTGCCATCATCGGGCCAGGGCGGCTCGAGCACCTCCGAGGTGCACAAGTCGCCCAGGCGGCGTGCCCCTCGCGGCGCGGGGGCGCACCCGGGGGCCGCGCCGCTACACCTGAGGCAACGTCCCCGCCACCCACTCCGGAGGACCGTCCTCCGGGTGCTCCTTCTTCCACACGGGCGCCTGCGACTTGACGGCATCCAGCAAGGCGCGAGCGCCCGCGAACGCCTCCGCACGATGCCCCGCCGATACCGCGATGACGATGCTCGGCTCCATCAGCTCGACCGTTCCCGTGCGATGCGCGCAAGCGATCGCGGCGAGCCCGTGCTCGACCACGACGGCCTCCGCGAGCTCGCGGATCTTCTGCTCGGCCATCTCGACGTAGGCCTCGTACTCGAGGCTCGGGACCTCGCGCGTCGTGCCGCAGAACACGACCGTCGCGCCCGTCGACGGGTCGGCGACCAGACGGCGCAGGGCCTCGGGATCCAAGCCCTCTGTGGTCACCTCGACAAGGCGGACCGCGTTCGGAGAGGCCGCGCCACCGCTCACCGGCGGCACCAGCGCCAGCTCGTCGCCGTGCGACAGAGGATGGTCGCGCTCGACGTACTCGCGCGCGACGGCGGCCACGAACGGGGCGTTGTCGGGCAGTCCGGCGAGCGCGCCGCTGCGCAGTTCGGCGATCGCGTCGGCGACCGTCGCCCCGTCGCCGAGCTTCAGCGCCAGCGTGCCAGCGCCCGCATGCTCGCGCAGGCTGGCGAAGAGCCTCACGGTAACGTCCATGCCCTGATGCTAACCGCCGCGATCCTGACGGTCTCCGACACGCGCTCGGCCGGCACGCGCGAGGACACGACGACCGCGCTGATGGTGCAACTGCTCGAGGAGATCGGCATCGCGATCGGCGCGACGCGGCTCGTCCCCGACGAGCAGGACGAGATCGCGGCGGCGATCGTCGAGCTCTGCGAGGGTGCCGACCTCGTGCTGACCTCCGGCGGCACCGGCCTCGCGCCGCGCGACGTCACGCCTGAGGCGACACGGTCGGTGATCGATCGCGAGGCGCCCGGCATCGCCGAGGCGATGCGCGCCGAGACCGCCCAGTTCCAGCGCCTGGCGTGGCTGTCGCGGGCGGTCGCGGGCACGCGCGGGCGCACGCTCGTGATCAACCTGCCCGGCAACCCGAAGGCGGTCCGCGAGTGCCTCGGCGTCCTCAAGCCGATGCTGCCCCACGCGCTCAAGCTCAGCTCGGGCGCCGACGCGCATTGACTGCGTGACGCACCCGCGCGCTACGGCACGAAGCGGTCTGACGACAGCCCGACCCGCTTGGTGAACGGGCTGTCGAACACGCCCTCCGGATCCAGCCCTGAGCGCACGTCCAGCCAGTCGCGCAGGCGGGGGTACATCGACTCGACGAAGCCGTGGCTGCCGCTGAGCGTGTTGATGTGGCCCCAGTGCGGCCGCCCGCCGAGCGGGTACAGCGCCTCCTCGTAGGCCTTCAGCAGCTCGATCCCGCCGTCGTTGCCGTTCAGGCCGATGAGCTCGATCATCATCGTGTCGCGTCCGTTCATCATCGACAGGTAGGCGGGCGACGCCTTGACGAAGCGCAGCGCGATCGGCGAGCTCTGGTAGACGCGCCCGATCTCGCGGCGTTCGCGCGCCACGCGGAAGATCGTCTCGACCGCATCGATGTGGCGACCGTCGATCGGCACCCCGATCTCGCACGAGTACGCCGGCAGGAGGTTGGCGTTGCCGATGTTGAAGACCTTGAAGCTCACCTCGTCGTAGCGCTTCTTGATGAGCGCCCGCAGCGCCGCGAGCAGCAGCTTCGGCGCGAGGCTCGGCCGGATGTCGAGCAGGACGTTGATGACGTGCGGCGTGAAGGGAAACTGCGCTGCCAGCTCGACGACCGGGTTGCGCGTGCGGATCGACCACGGCCGGTTGCGCGAGTCGCTGACGCTGTCGCGGGTCGTCACGAGGCACGGATACGCGTAGCCGTCGTCGTAGGGGCTGAACGCCACCTCGTAGTGCTCGTGGCGCTCCAGCACATCGCCATCCCGCAGATCGGCCTTGACCTTGGCCCACGGATGCAGCTCGCGCACCTCGCGCAGCCAGAAGCGGTCGCGCACCTCGACCATCGCCGTGTAGATGACGCCCATGCAGCCCATCCCGACACACACGGCGTTGAACACGCCGTCGTCCTGCACGAGCGTCCGCGCAGCGCCGTGATGGGCCTCGAACGCGGCGCGGTCGGTCGGTCCGTCGAACGGCTCGATGCGCTGCACGCTGCCGTCGCCGACGACGACGTCCAGCGAGCGCAGCGCGTCGTTGAGCGGGCCGAACTCGATCCCGGAGCCGTGCGTGGAGGTCGACGTGACGCCGGCGATCGTCTGGTGGTCGTAGCCCCCCATGTTCGTCAGGCCCATGCCGTTGGCGTCCAGCCACGCGTTGAGCTCCTTGATGCGCGTGCCGCCCTCGGCGCGCACGAGCCGCCGCGCAGACCACTCGGAGCGCACGAAGTCCGGCTCGGGCGCCGGCACGCGCGCCATGCCGTCGGGTCGCAGCAGGAAGCCTTCGGTCAACGCGACGTCCGACCACGAGTGGCCCGAGCCGACGGCACGTACGCTGGCGCCGCTTTGACGCGCGAGCCGCACGATCGCCTGGACCTCCTCGATCGACTGCGGGCGATAGATGCGCAGCGGGTCGATGCGCTCGTTGCCGAGGTGGTTCTTCCACGTCGTGCGGGTCTCGTACTTCATCAGCGCCCGCGCTCGACCAGCAGCTTCTCGATGCCGCGCTCGGCAAGCGCGGCGATCGTCTTGGATGGATTGACGCCGATCGCCGTCGGCACGATCGAGCCGTCGAGCACGTATAGGCCCTCGTAGCCGTAGACCTTCCCCCCGTCGTCGACGACACCGGCGGCGGGATCGTCGGACATCGGGCAGCCGCCGAGCGGATGGACCGTCACGTACTTGCCCAGCGGACCGGCGTCGAGCGCGAAGAACGCCGTCGCGCCGGCCGCCCGGCACAGCTCGCCGACCGTCTCGCGCATACGGTGAAACAGCGCGTCGCTGCGGTCGCGGTCGAAGCGGATGTCGAAGCGCTTGAAGATCGGCGTCAGGCGCATGCCCCCGTCGGCGGCGTCGCGGCCGATGCACAGGAAGATCAGCGAGTCGCCGATCGGGGTGCGGCGCCGCACCCGCATGTCGCGCGGCGCCAGCGAGCGGTCCGACAGCCCGAGCTTCGTCGCGACGTTCTTCGCGCCGACGCGGACGCGGCCCAGGCCGGTCAGCAGCCGGACGCCGCGCAGCACCTCGAGCACGTCGTCGAAGCTGCGCGGCAGGCCCCCGTCGGCGATCATGAGGCCGCGCTCGGCCATCTCGTCGATCCGGCTCGTCATGACGGGGCCGAACTCGGTCCGCGCGCCGACGACGCCGTCGGCCGCCGGGTCCAGCGCGAGCGCCAGCGCGTCGCCGTTGCCCGAGTAGCGGGTGCCCAGCGCGGGTGAGAGCTTCGACAGCCGCCGGCGGTTTGCCATCAGCAGCCGTGTCGAGCCGACGGTGCCGGCGCCCAGCACGAGCAGCGGCGCGCGGACCTCGCCGCCTGTCTTGTAGTGCAGGTCGCGAAAGCCGACGCGCCAGGCGTCGCCGTTGCGCTGCGGCGGGTGGATGTCGTGCACCTCGTGCAGCGGATAGACCTCGGCGCCCAAGGTCTCGGCGCGCGCGATGTACGTGATGTCGATCGTGTTCTTCGACATCCGGGGGCAGCCGACGTCGCAGCGGCCGAGGTTGTCACAGCCCTGCTGCAAGACGCCGCTGAACGGGTGGTGGCGGTCCTGCCCGAAGTGCACCGCCAGTGGCAGCGGCTGCGCCGTGCGACCGGCGGCGCGGGCCATCGTCTCGAAGGCGGCGACCTTCGGCAGCGGCGTGGGCGTGCGCGGCGTCGTCTGTGGATCCAGCGCCTCCTCCGTGCGGACGTAGAAGCGGTCCAGCTCGGCCCCGTCGATCGCCGCCGGCCACGCCGGGTCCTCGAAGATCGCGTCGGGCGCGCGTAGCTGGACGTTCGCGTAGACGAGCGAGCCGCCGCCGACGCCCGCGCCGGTCACGACCGCCACGTCGCGCATGATCCGCACGTCGAACATGCCGCCGGGGTTCTTGCGCGGGTGCCACAGTGCCCGCGGAAACTGCGCCAGCCGGTCGGGGAAGTCGCCGGATCCGAAGCGCCGGCCGCGCTCGAGCACGCACACGCTCAGCCCTCGTTCGGCCAGCCGGCAGGCGGCGATTCCGCCCCCGAAGCCCGAGCCGACGACGATCGCATCGTAGGCGCCCTCCATGGCCGCAGATTATCCGCGCACGCGGCGCGCGCGGGTGCGCTTCGTCACACCACCGCCGCTAGGCTCCGCGCGCGTGAGCCTCGTCGACTTCCTCGACAACTCCGCGGCCGCCGGAGCGATCGCCGCGAAGAGCGATCCGCGGCCGGCGCGCTTTCATCGCAGCATGCCCGGCTACGCGCCCAGCGCCGTTGCCGAGGCGCCGACCGCCGCCGCCCAGCTCGGCCTGGACAGGCTCGTCGTCAAGCTCGAGACCGAGCGCTTCGGCCTGCCCTCCTTCAAGCTGCTCGGGGCGTCGTGGGCGACGTGCCGCGCGCTGAGCCGGCGACTCGGCCCCGTCGAGGAGCCGCTCGCGAACTTCGACGAGCTGCGCGCCGCGCTGCCGCGCCTGGATGGGCTGACGCTCGTCGCGGCGACCGACGGAAACCACGGGCGCGCCGTCGCGCGCATCGCGAAGATGCTCGGCCTCGGCGCGCGGATCCTCATCCCGGAGCACTCCGCGCAGGCACGCATCGACGCGATCGCGGCGGAGGGCGCCGCCGTCGATGTCGTGCGCGGCAGCTACGACGACGCGATCAAGCTCTCGGCGTCGCTCGCCGACGACGACCACCTCGTCATCTCCGACACCTCCTGGCCGGGCTACGAGGAGGTGCCGGGCTGGGTCGCCGACGGCTACTCGACGATCTTCGAGGAGCTTCCCGAGCAGCTCGGCGACGACGCACCTCCACCGCTGGTGCCGATCCAGATCGGCGTCGGCGCGCTCGCCTGCGCCGCGGTGCGCGCGCTCGCCGACGGCGAACGCGTGATCATCGGCGTCGAGCCGGCCGGCGCCGGCTGCGCGCTGGAGGCGGTGCGCAACGGCGGCCGCCCCGTGCTCGTGCCTGGGCCGCACCACTCGATCATGGCGGGGCTGAACTGCGGCCTCGCCTCGCAGGTCGCCCTGCCGGACATGGCGGCCGGGATCACCGCGTTCTGCACGATCGACGACAGCGACGCCGAGCAGGCGGTCCGCCTGCTGCTGCAGGACGGCCTGCGCTGCGGCGAGACCGGCGCCTCCGGCCTCGCCGGGCTGCTCGCCCTGCGCACCGCCCGCCCGCAGGAGACGTGGCAGCGGTTCGGGCTCGGCTACCGGCCCGCGGCGCTCATGATCTGCAGCGAGGCGCCGACCGATGCGGGCTCCTTCGAGCGGATCACCGGCGGCGTGCAGCCCGAGCCGACGGGGTAGTCGGCGGGCCATGAGCGCACAACAGCCACCGATGGATCCGACCAGCTCGGAAGCCGATGCCAAGCAGCTCGAGCTCGCACGCAGGCAGGGCTCGACCTACCGTGAGGCGCTTGACCACATGGCCACGAGCGTCGCGCACGACGGCGGCATGAAGAACGCCGGCGAGTACATCGTCGGCTATGCGGTCGAGGAGGCGGAGGGCATGTACATGTGGCAGGACGGCGAGCTGCGCTGGCAGGAGCCGGACGACGAGAACCTGCACGTCGAGATCGCCGTGCTCGATGCGTCAGACGAGCGCTTCGTGCCCGGCCTGAAGGTGACCGGGACGCTGATCGACCCCGACGGCAACGAGGTCGGGACGCACGAGCACGAGATGCTCTGGCACCCGATGATCTACCACTACGGGCGCAACTGGACGGTCCCTGCCGACGGCGAGTACACGCTGAAGGTGCACATCGATCCGCCGACCTTCATGCGCCACGACGAGATCAACGGCTGTCGCTTCACGAAGCCGGTCGACGTCACGTTCGAGGGCGTCAAGGTCGAGCGCGGGCAGGACTGACACGCGACAGGGCGCTGTCGGCGAGCGCATACGTCGCGGCACCGACGACTGCCGCCACGAGCAGCACGGACGGCCAGGCGCCGAGCGTGTCCGCGATGACGTGCGAGACGGCGAAACCGCCGACGTAGAGGATCACGAGCGCGGCTGTGCGGGCATATCGGCCCCGCCCGCCCCCGCGCAGCCAGCGCAGCGCGCACCACCCGCAGCCGGCGACGAGCACGATCCCGCCGAGCGGGCGTACGCCCGTGAGCTGCGCGACGGCGAAACCGAGCAGAAGCGAGCCGGAGGCGACGGGCCAGGTCACGGCCGCGAACGCTAGCTGTCGCGCGCGTCCTATGCCGAGGCCGCGTCCGCAGCCGCCAAAGAACTAGAATGGCGACCGGCGACGTGAGGGACCCGGTGCCGTCCGGGACGGTCTCGCCGGGTATCCACGACGGATTGGAGTTGCCGGTCTTGACGTCCCCAGCGCCGGATGCGCGCACTCGACAGGACCGCTGCCCCGGCGTGGTCGCCCTGCAGGACGCCGCCGACGGCCGGCTGGCTCGGGTGCGCGTGCCGGGCGGACACCTCACGGCCGAGGCCATGGTGACGCTCGCCGCGGCCGCCGACGAGCTCGGCAACGGCCTGCTCGACGTCACAGCGCGGGCGAACCTCCAGCTGCGCGGCCTGCGCGCGGGGGCGGGCGGGGCCGATATGCCCGCACAGCCGCGCTCGTGA
>DASYVZ010000600.1:0-2788 GCA_035936515.1 Solirubrobacteraceae bacterium
ATGGCCGCCAACGCGCTGCAGAACCTCGTCCGCGAGATGGAGCAGCGCTACTCGATCATGTCGCTGGCCAAGACGCGCTCGCTGATCGAGCTCAACCGCGTGCGCGCCAAGCGCGGCGAGCCGCCGCTGCCCTACATCCTCTGCGTCATCGACGAGCTCGCCGACCTCATGATGGTCGCCCCGGCCGATGTCGAGGACTCGGTCATCCGCCTCGCCCAGAAGGCACGCGCGGTCGGCATCCACCTCGTCCTCGCCACGCAATCGCCGCGCGTCGACGTCATCACCGGGATGATCAAGGCCAACGTGCCCTCGCGGATCGCGTTCAGCGTCTCCTCGCAGACCGACTCGCGCGTGATCCTCGACGTCAACGGCGCCGAGTCGCTGCTCGGCCAGGGCGACATGCTCTTCTCGCCGGTCGGCGCGTCGCGCCTGCAGCGCATCCAGGGCGCCTACATCGACGAGCCGCAGATCGAGGCGCTGACGACGTTCTGGCGCAAGCAGGGCGAGCCCGAGATGCGCGATGACCTGCTCGACGAGGTGATCGTCGAGGAGGAGGAGGCGCCGGCCGGCGCGCAGGAGGAGGGCTTCAGCCCCGACGAGGATCCGCTGCTGGAGGACGCGATCCGCCTGTGCGTCGAGATGGGGACCGCCTCGACCTCGATGCTCCAGCGCCGCCTGCGCCTCGGCTACACGCGAGCGGGGCGGCTGATCGACATGCTCGAGCGCCGCGGCGTCATCTCCGGCTACGAGGGCTCCAAGCCGCGTCAGGTGCTGGTCGGCGCAGGCGACGTCGAGCGCGTGATCGCCAACCTGCGCGAGCGCGTCGGCATCGTCGGCGGCGCGCCGCAGGCGGAGGAGGGCCGGCCGGATGTCCCCGAGACCGCCCCCGTCCACGAGTAGCCTCTGGCCGGTGGGAGGCCACTGATGCCGGACATCGGAGAATCGCTGCGCGAAGCGAGGATGCGCGCGCGCATCGACATCTCGGAGATCGAGGCGCAGACGAAGATCCGGGCGAAGTACCTGCGGGCGCTCGAGAACGAGGAATGGGATCTGCTGCCCGGCCCGACGTACGTCAAGAGCTTCCTACGCACGTACGCCGAGGCACTCGATCTCGACTCGAAGCTGCTCGTCGACGAGTACAAGCTGCGCCACGAGCACCTCAGCGAGGTCGAGCTGCAGCCGATCAGCGCCGCTGCGCCCGGCCGTGAGCGCCGTCGCCAGAAGCCGATCCTCCCACCGTGGTTCTTTGCGGCGGTGATCATCGGCGGGCTCGTCTTCGCCCTGTATCTGCTGGGCAACGCCGGCGACGGCGAGCCCGAGCAGTCGGTCACGCCGCCGCAGGTGCAGACGCAGACGGAGACGTCCCGGCGCCCCGCAGCCACTCCACCGCCCGCGCCGCCGCGGCGACCGCGGGCGGTGCGGCTGCGGATCGAGGCCACCGGTCCGGTGAACGTCTGCCTGAAGGCCGGCGATCGTACGCTCGTCAACGGCCAGACGCTCGAGGCCGGGCAGCGCACGCCGACCTTCCGCTCCCGGCGCTTCCGGCTGACGCTCGGCAACAACGCGGCTCGTCTACGCATCAACGGCCGGACCCATAGCGTCGCGGCCTCGTCGGACCCGATCGGCCTGGAGATCACGCCGCGGCGGGGGCGCCAGCCGCTGTCGGCGGACGAGCGCCCCATCTGCCGGCCGTGAACGACGAATGACCGCATGACCGTCCGCGCGGGCATCGTCGTGACCGGAACGGAGGTGCTGAGCGGCCGCGTCATGGACCGCAACGGCCCGTGGCTGTCGGAGCAGCTGCTCGAGCTCGGCGGCGATCCGATCGCGATCATCGTCGTGGGCGACCGGCCGCAGGACATCCTGCGCGCGCTGCGCTTCCTGACGGAGGAGGCCTGCGCGCTGATCTGCACGACCGGCGGCCTCGGGCCGACCGCCGACGACCTCACCGCCGCGGCCGTGGGCGAGTTCCAGGGCCGGGCGATGGTGCTCGATGAGGCGCTCGAGGGGCGCATCGCCGAGATCCTGCGCACGCTCATGGGGCGCTGGCCGAACCTCGACCCCGAGGGCGTTCTCGTTTCCAACCGCAAGCAGGCCGTCGTGCCCGAGGGCGCCGAGATCCTCGAGCCGGTCGGGACAGCGCCGGGGCTCGTCGTGAGGCCTGCCGCCGGGGACGGGCCGACGGTCGTCGTGCTGCCGGGTCCGCCGCGCGAGCTGCAGCCGATGTGGCGCGCCGCGATCATGAACAGCCCGAGCTTGCAGCAGGCGCTGCACGGCGCGGTGGAGTACCGCCGCGACGTGCTGCGCCTGTACGGCATCCCCGAATCGGAGATTGCCGCGACCCTGCGGGCCGCGGAGACGGCCGGCATCGAGCTCGAGCGCCTGGAGATCACGACCTGCCTGCGGCGCGGCGAGGTCGAGGTCGTCACGCGCTACGAACCCGACGGCGCGGTCGCGTACGAGCAGTTCGCAGCGTTCGTGCGCGACCGCCATTCGGGGACGCTGTTCTCCGACGACGGCAGCACCGTCGACGAGCAGGTCTTCGCGCTGCTGCGCGGCGACGGCTCGCGGCCGTCGGAGACGATCGCCGTCGCGGAGTCCTGCACCGGAGGGCTGCTCGCCGCGCGGCTGACCGAGCGGCCCGGGTCGTCGGAGTTCGTGCGCGGCGGCCTCGTCGTGTACTCCAACGAGGCGAAGGTCGCGCTGGCCGGCGTCGACGCGCAGCTCATCGCGCGCGCCGGTGCCGTTTCCGAGGAGGTCGCCGCGGCGCTGGCCGACGGCGCGCGTG
>DASYVZ010000601.1:0-6404 GCA_035936515.1 Solirubrobacteraceae bacterium
GTGCGGGCCGCGGCGCGGGTTGCGTGGCAGCGCGGGCCGCGGGTGGGGATGGCGCGGGCGCGGGTTCAGCGGGCGCTTCGTGCCGCCGTCCTCGCCGTTCGTCGGCTCCGGCTCGGGCTTGGCTTGGATCGCCCACCACACGATGTAGAACAGCGCGAAGATCGGGAGCTTCAGGATCACCATGAGAAAGATGAACGTCGCGCTCATATGGCTTGAGCGTACCCAAAGCGGCAACCGCGGCGCACCACCGCCTGAACGCCACGTTCTCGTGCGTCAGTGCTTCAGCGCGACCTCGGACGTCTCGAAGGCGGTAATCCGCCGCAGATCCTCCACGCGATCGACGATCTCCGGCCCCGACAGGCGGGCGACGCGCTCGGTGCCGAACTCCTCGACGTTGTAGGACGCGATCGCGGTGCCGTAGGCCATCGCGAGCTTGAGCACCTCGTGCGTCGGCTCGCCACCGTGAGCGGCGATGCAGCCGACGAAGCCGCCGGCGAAGCTGTCGCCCGCGCCGGTCGGATCGGCGACGAACTCGACCGGATAGGCCGGGATCCAGAAGGAGTCCTCGGCCGTGACGAGGGCGGCGCCGTACTTGCCGAGCTTGACGACCATCGACGAGGGGCCGTGCTCCATGATCTTGCGCGCGCCCGCCAGGACCTCGCGCTCGCCGGTGAACAGCGCGACCTCGGAGTCGTTGAGGATCACGCAGTCGACCTCGGAGATCGCGGCCACGAGCGGCTCGCGGGCGATGTTCACCCAGAGGTCCATCGAGTCCAGCGCGACGAACTTCGCCTGCTGGCACTGGCGGCGGACGTTGAGCTGCAGCGCCGGGAAGATGTTCGCCAGAAACAGGACGTCGCAGTCCTGGGACGCCTGCGAGAGCTTGGGGTCGAAGTGCTCGAAGACGTTGAGGTCGGTCTCGAGCGTGTCGCGCGAGTTCATGTTCTCGTGGTAGAGGCCCTTCCAGAAGAACGTCTTGCCGCCGGCGACGTGCTCGATGTCGTCGGTGATGACGTTGCGGCCGTGCAGGACGGCGTACTCCTCCTCGCCGAAGTCGTCGCCGACGGGGCCGACGACGCGCACCTCGTCGAAGAACGACGCGGCCAGGGAGAAGTGCACGGCGGCGCCGCCGAGCATGCGCTCGCGGCCGCCGTGCGGCGTTTGAACGGCGTCGAACGCGATCGATCCAACGACAGTGAGGCTCATGCTTTCGACGGTATCCGTTCGTTGCAGAAGTCGGCGCTGAGGGTGCGCTCGCGGGAAGACTCGCGCCGAGGCACGGCGCGCGAAGTATGGTGACCCGCCCAGATGCGCGCGATTCAGATGTCCGAGTACGGCGGCCCGGAGGTCCTGGCGCTCGTCGAGCTGCCGGTGCCCGAGCCGGGCCCCGGCGAGGTGCTCGTCCGCGTCACGCGCGCGGGGCTGAACTTCGCCGACACGCACCGGCGCACGAACTCCTACCTCGCGAAGGACGAGCTGCCGCTCGTGCCGGGATCCGAGGTCGCGGGGGTGCGCGAGGACACCGGCGAGCGCGTCGTCGCGCTGCTGGGCTCCGGCGGCTACGCCGAGTACGCGGTTGCGGCCGGCGCGCTCACCTTCCCGATTCCCGACGGCGTCTGCGACGGCACGGCGCTGGCGCTCGTCCTGCAGGGGCTGACCGCCTGGCACCTGTACCGCACGTCTGCGCGGCTCGCGGGGGGCGAGAGCGTCGTGGTGCACGCCGCGGCCGGCGGCGTCGGGTCACTCGCCGTGCAGCTCGGCAAGCCGCTCGGCGCCGGCCGCGTCATCGCCACGGCTTCGACGCAGGACAAGCGCGACCTCGCGCTGGAGCTCGGCGCGGATGCCACGGTCGACGGCGCGGCGGAGGGGCTGACCGAGCGACTCGTCGAGGCGAACCTCGGCGAGCCGGTCGACGTCGTCTTCGAGATGGCCGGCGGCGCGGTGTTCGACGCCTCGCTGGAGGCGCTCGCGCCGTTCGGGCGGCTCGTGACGTACGGGATCGCCTCGGGTGAGAACAACACGCTGCGCAGCGGCTCGCTCATGCGGTACTCGCGCGCCGTCGTGGGCTTCTGGTTCGCGCACTGCCTGGGGCGCCCGGCGATGATCGACGACGCGCTCGCCGACCTCTTCGAGCGCGTGCGCCGCGACGAGCTGCGCGCGGTCACGGGCCCCGCCTATCCGCTCGATCAGGCGGCGCAGGCGCAGAGCGATCTCGCCGCGCGGCGGACGACCGGCAAGGTCACGCTCGACCCGACGGCGTAGGCGCGACTCCGGCGGTCCGGCGCCGACGTCGCCGCCGCATGGACCGATTCGCCCGTTTGACGCCTCCGCGGTCGGGAGATCCCGACCGCATGCCCAACGTTCTGCAGCCCTCCACCGACACCGTCAGCAGCGTGGGCCGGGCGCTCAGCGACCTCGGCGTCGCCAGCCTGCTCGGCGGCCACCTCTTCGGCCGCATGGCGCTTCACCCCGCGGTGACGGCAATCAGCGAGCCGCGTGAACGCGGCGAGGTCGTCAACGCAGCGTGGCGCCGCTATGGAGCGGTCAACGGCGCCGGCCTGGCGGCCGTCACGGCCGGGTGGATCGGCGCCCGCGCGGGGGAGGTCCGCGATCGCAATCTCGACAGCCGCGAGCGCAGGCTCGCGCGCGCAAAGGACGCGCTGATCGCCACCCTCGTCGTGTCCGGGGTGGCCACAGCGATCGAGGGGATGCGCTTCGCACGCGAGGAGCCCGACGGCGCGGTGCCGCTGGAAGATGGCGACCACGCCGCTCCCGCCGCCTCAGAGTCCGCGCGCAGGCGCAAGCAGCGGCTCAACGTCCTCGGCCTGACAACGATCGCCGCGGAGATCGGCATCGTCAGCGTCAACGCGGCGCTCAGCCAGGTCAACTTCCGCCACTCGCCGCTGCGCCGGCGGCTGAATCCGTTCAACTGAGCCTCCAAGTGTCGAAGATCGAGGGTAGGGCGTGCAGCCGTTAACCCACGAAGGCCCGCGTGGGTCGCGGGCCTTCGCTTCGGAGGAGGAGCACTTCTGAGGGGGGTGCTGCGGGGGTAGCGGTTGAAGGAGACTGCTTGAGAGGAGAGGGGAGATCCTCTCGAGTCCTTCATCGGCGTCGCGGCAGCGGGACTTGAGCGTTCTTGTGCTCCTGTCGCGTCGGAGACGACGCCCGGCTCCTGGCCACGAGCGGGTAACGTCCGCCGTACACCTGCAACGGCGAGCTTCGAGGGGAGATCCGATGGCTGAACAGACCTGCGGAGGAGCCGGCTGCACCTGCGCCGCGCGCGAGGACGGCTACTGCTCGGACCACTGCAAGGAGCACGCGGGCCATGGCGCCCACGAGGGCCACGTGTGCCACTGCGGGCATGCCGACTGCGCGGCGGCGCCGGAGTAGGACGCGTCTGCGGCCGCCGCCAGCACTGTGGCCAGCACGCCCTGGTGGCGCTCCGGCGTCATCTACCAGATCTACCCGCGGTCCTTCGCCGACAGCGACGGCGACGGCGTCGGCGACCTGCGCGGCATCACCGAGCGCCTCGAGTACGTCCGCGACCTCGGCGCCGCGGCCGTGTGGCTTTCGCCGATCTATCGCTCGCCGATGGCCGACTTCGGCTATGACGTCGCCGACCACACCGACGTCGACCCGCTGTTCGGGACGGTCGCCGACGCCGACGATCTGATCGCGCGCGCGCACGAGCTGGGGCTGCGGGTGCTGCTGGACTTCGTGCCCAACCACACCTCCGACGAGCACCCGTGGTTTCAGGAGTCACGCGCCAGCCGGGACAGCCCCAAGCGGTCGTGGTACGTCTGGCGCGGCGGCGACGCGCCCCCCAACGGCTGGGTCGCGAACTTCGGCGATCAACGGCCGGCCTGGACCCGCGATCGCGCGACCGACGAGTGGTACCTGCACTCGTTCCTACCCGAGCAGCCCGACCTCAACTGGGACGAGCCGGCCGTCGAGGCCGCCATGCACGACGTGCTGCGCTTCTGGCTGCGGCGCGGCGTCGACGGCTTTCGCATCGACGTCGCGCACGCGATTGGCAAGGACCCCGATCTCCGCGACAACGAGCCGGGCCGGCGCCACGACGAGGACTGGCCGTCGGTGCATCCGCGTCTGGCCGCCATCCGCCGCGTCCTCGAGGAGTTCGACGGCGACCGCGTCGCGGTCGGGGAGGTGTACCTGCTCGACCAGCGCGCCCTCGCGCCGTACGTCACGACCGGCGACGAGCTGCACCTGGCGCACAACTTCGTCTTCCTCAACCTGCCGTGGTCGGCGCAGCGCTTTCGCGAGACCGTCGACGAGTTCGAGGAGCTGACGCGCGAGGGCGGCTGGCCGGCGTGGTGCCTCAACAACCACGATCACTCCCGCACCGCCACGCGCTACGGCTGGGCCCGCGCGCGCGTGGCGGCGACCCTCGTGCTGACGCTGCGCGGGACGCCGTTTCTCTTCCAGGGTGAGGAGCTGGGGCTGACCGACGTCCCCGTGCCGCCGGAGTCGATCGTCGATGTCGACCGACGCGATCCGGAGCGCGCGCCGATGCCGTGGGCGCCGCCGTCGGCCGCCGGTCCGGGCGCCGGGTTCACGACGGGCCGGCCATGGCTGCCGGTGCATCCCGACGCCGAGCAGCTGGCGGCGAGCGTCCAGGCGCAGGATCCTGTCTCGCCGCTGGCCTTCTACCGCGCCCTGCTCGCGCTGCGTGCTGCGACGCCGGCGCTGCACGAGGGGAGCTACCGGTCGCTGGACGCCGCGCCCGACGTGTTCGCCTTCGTGCGCGAGCAGGGTGACCGCCGCGTGCTCGTGGCGCTCAACTTCGCCCCGTTCCCGCGGCCGCTTCCGGCCGAGGCGGCGGGCGGGCGCCTGCTGCTGTCGACCCACGCCACCACCGGCGGGGACGCGCTGGCGGCGGACGAGGGCCGCATCATCGAGCTCTGAGCGAAGCGGCTACGGCGGCAGGCGCTGGCCCACGCGCCGGACGCGAAGCCAGCGCGCCCCGTAGCGCGGGAGCGCGAGCGTCGTGGGCAGCGAATGCTCCTCGTCGTTGAACAGGTCGACGAGCGCCTCGCCGTCGTCGACCGGGAGCTGCACCTCGACCGCGTTGCGGCCGAGCTCGTGGTCGGCGACGATCGTCGAACCCCTCCAGTCGCGTTGACGTGCTGGGGCCGAACGCGCCGTCGGTCACCGGGCGCACCAGCTCGTCCGGATCCTCGACGAGCGAAAACCCGCCGTGGCGGTCGGCCGACCACTGCATCGGCGAGCGCACCGTTAGGCGGCCGTCGATCGCCAGGTTCTCTCCCATGGGGGGTGCGCAGCGTCTCGCGCAGCGGCGCGGCATCGCCGCGCGCGAGCGACAGGTACATCGCCTGATTGCCGAGCCGCTGATCGACACCGTAGAAGTCGACCATGTCATAGCCGTCGTCGCGGGACGACCGCGTTCTTCCACCACAGGTCGCTCGTGGTCCTGCGGCTCATCGCGGGGCGGTCAGCACGTGCGGGCCGCGCGTCATACCCGGGACCGGGAGACCGGACGCCCGCGGGCTCGTCAGCCGCGTCCGCGCGCGGTGCCGCCGTGGGATGCGAGATCCGCCAGCAGGGCCACGATGACGATGAACCATTCGAAGCCGACGACCTCGTTCGTCGCGTTGTTCCACATGAACGCGTAGGCGAGCGTCGTCCACGGCAGCAGGAAGAAGCCGAGGACCGGCAGCAGCCAGCCGTCGAAAGCGCGGCCGAGGATGTCGCTCAGCAGCCATGTGGCGAACAGCGCGAGGCGGGGCGAGATCAGGGCGAGCAGCAGGGCGAGACACGCCATGACCCACACCCTATGGCAGCAGTCCGGCGACCTGGCCGGGCATGTACCGCAGTCCTCGCCGCTTGACGCGACGGGCGGTGCGATGCTTTGGGAGTGTCCTGTGAAGGATCAGCCGGCGCTCGGGCGCACGCGTTGTTACAACTCGTGGGATGCCGCCCAACCTGAGGGACGTCACGCGCGACTTCGGTCGTGGTGAGGCCACGCTCGAGAGCTTGCGCGCAGCCGCGCGCGCGGAGCATCGCGATCGACAACTGGCCAACGAGATTCTCACGCTCATCGGCGAGTGGGAGAACAGCCCGCAGAAGGACAGCGTTCGCTCCCGGGACGACCTGCGCGCTCGTGCCAAGAAGCTTGTTCCGCCCGCTCCCCCCGATCCGCCGGCGTCAACGAGCCGCCGGCCACCCGGCGAGTCGATATACGACGCCGGGCTGCGGGGCCAGCGGCGCCGCGGCTGAGCGACGGCTGCTGTCAGCCGCTGGGTCCCACGTTCGCCAGCGCCCGCCGGATCTGCTTCGCCGTCGCCCCCCCGCGCGTGCCCAGTCCCTGCGCAAACTGCGCGACGCGCAGCTCCTGCAGCATCCAGTGCGCCTCCGGCGCCGCG
>DASYVZ010000602.1:0-5599 GCA_035936515.1 Solirubrobacteraceae bacterium
CGTTGACGGAAGGCGGGCGGCCGAACCGCTCGCTTCCGCTGGACGCCTTACGCGCAGACGTCGTCGGCTTCGAGCCGGCCCGGCCCCCGAGGCGTGGCTTATCCGTCAGCTCATAGAGCAAACGGGTCGTGGTCCGGGCTGGGCTGCTCGATTCGATCAGCGATGCACGCGAGCGCCCGGTAGCCGAGCTGTCTGTACGCTGGCGATGGCGTTGGCTGCGGCGGCGTGGGGAGCTTGAACGGCATGATCCCGAAGTGGCCGGACAGCTCCGCCTGCGCCGCGTCGTATGCCGCGCGCGCGGGTCCAGTCGCTGCCGCAGCCGTTGAGCTGGAGCCGGTCGCCGCTGTAGTACAGCGTCACGCGCGCTTCTCTGAACGCTCAACGCGGGTCACGCCAGGACCGATCAGGCGGCGTTTGCCGACGCGACGGCCTCGATCGCCGCGTCGCGCGTGGGCAGGATCGTGAACGTCTGATCCAGGCCCGTGATCTTGAAAATCGCGATGAGGTTCGCGTTGAGGTTGACGACTGCGAGGGCGCCGCGACGCGAACGCAGCCGCTTGAGGGCGACCATCAGGACGCCGAGCGCCGACGAGTCCAGAAACGTCGTCTCGGCGAGGTCGACGATGATGCGGATGCGACCTGCGTCGATTGCCCGGGCGAAGGCCTCTTTGAGCGCGGATGCCGCGAACAGATCAAGGTCCCCGCGCACGGCAATGACATGACGCTCGGTATCGATCGGGTGCTCCACGATGGTGAACTCGGAGGGCATCTCGTGCTCAACGCCGCGGTTCGTCCATCGCCTCGGCGGCCTGTCGGTCGGGTCGCCGCAGCGCGCCGGCGACCGCCGAGACGAGCGTGATGATCGCGAGCGTCGCGACCAGCTCCAGCGGGCGGCCGGTGACCGCGGCCAGCAGCGTTGCGGCCGCCAGCAGGAAGGAGACGAAGATCCAGCCCGGCATGGCCGGCCGGTATGCCCGATCCCGTCATCCGGCAACGCCGAACGCTCGGTGCGTCAGTGCGTCAGTCCGACGAGACGCTGCCTGACGGCTGCGGGTTGTCGCAAGGCCTGTCGGAGGAGGCCGCTCGCCGGCAGGCACAGCGTCGCGGCCTGCGCACCGGCTGTTGACGTTGGTGGTGAAGCGCGAGCAGCTGCGCGATCGAAGGTCACCGTGGCCTCGAGCGACGCGTCCCAACGTGAAGATCAGGCCGCGGAGCGCGTGGCCTCAGCGATGCCGTAGGCGCCTGTGCCGAGCGTCTCGAGCAACGCGGGGAAGCCGCCGCCGCCGAATGCGAGCCGCTGCACCCCGGCCCCGCCACCGTCTTCGAGCACATCGGCGAGCGCATCGAGCTCGCGTTCGCAACGCAGCTCGCGCGCCGCCGGCCGCACTCGCGCGACGGTCCTCTCCAGCAGCTGCGCGACCGGCCGCAGGCGCCCCTCGTCGTCGGGAAGCGTCGCGTCAACCCCGGCACGGCCAGCGCGGAACGCGGCCTCGTCGAGGATCTCGATCGGTGGCCCCTCGACGGGATCGGCCTCGGCCTCGTGGCGCGCAAGGGCATGCACCAGCGCCGCTAGGGCTCCAGTGTGCTGCGAGGATAGTTGCGTGTCCAGTGCGCGGACCTCGACGGTGCCCAGGCGCGGATGGGGCCGCAGCTTCCACCACAAGAACGTGTAGTCGGGTACCTCCGCGACGCGCGACAGCCGTCGCGCCCAGGCAGTGAAGTCCTCGAAGTCGGCCATCGCGCGTGGCACGCCGGAACGCGGCCACGATCGCAGCGTCAGTTCCCGCGACGACGCCAAGCCGGTATCGCGCCCATGCCGAAAGGGCGAGTTGGCGCCTAGCGCCTCGAGCAGCGGCAGGTAGCGGCGCAGGCCGTTGAAGACGCGGATCGCGGTGGCCGCGTCGGGCATCCCGACGTGGATATGCAGCGCGGACACGGGCGTCGCCACGGCGTCGCCGAGCAACTGGTGAATGTGTCGATAGCGCGCCTGGTCGGTGATCTCGGCGTCGCCCTCACGCGCCATCGGATGCGTGGCCGACGCGACCACGCCGAGGCCGGTGGCGAGCACGGCGCTCCGCAGCTCGCGTAGGTCGGCAACAGCTTCGGCAACAGTCGAGCACACACCCGTGACGAGCTCGATCTGGCTGCGGTGAAGCTCGTTCTTGACGTTGCCGCGCTTCAGATCGCCGAGCTGCTCGACCACGTGTTGGCCGGCGTTGAGCAGTCGCCCAGTGGCACGATCGACGACGATCAGCTCCTCCTCGAGCCCCAGCGAGAACGGTTGCTCTTCGCCGAAATGAGCCTGGTCGTCCATGCGAGGATGCGCAATACCCGGATAGCCCTCAACCAATCAGCGACGGCTGCGACTGTGGCACCCGCGGGCGGGTCAGCGCTTCCTGCACAGGTACTGGGCGAGCATCCGCGACCCGCTGTAGGTCGCGTCGATGATCTCGAACCCGGCGCGCGCGATCATCGGCTCCAGCAGCCAGGTGAACGTCGACTGCTCGTCGCGCACGTGCTCTGCGATCTCCGCGCGCGTCCAGCCACGCGCGTCGCGGTCCTGCACGCTGACGCGCGCGGGCGTGACGGTGTCTGCGTTGCCGGCGACGCCGGTGCCGACGTAGCGGCCGCTGAGCGTATAGCCGACGAGGGTCGTGCCGTCGGGGGCGGCCGCCAGCGACGGCGCGCCGACTCCGTGGCCACCGCGCCCGGCTCCGCACGGTCGAGGACGACCTCGCCTGCGAACGTCGCGCGCCCGGCGGCGGCGACATTCGTGCGCAGCTGCGTCGGCTCGTTCTGCTCTTCGCCGCCGTCGTGGGTCGCCCACGCCACGGTGGTGCGGCCTGTCGCGGAGACGATCGCGTCGAGGCGGGCGATGCCCAGCTGGCGGCCGACGGTCTGCAGGCGGCCGACGCTGCCTGACGTCGTGCCGATCCGCGCCTCGACGGTCCGTCTGCGGCCCGACCCGAAGACGTAGGCCAGCACCCAGCGGCCGCGGTCGTTGACGGAGACCAAAAGCCCGCGCGCTGCCGCTGCCGCGAACGACGCGCGGCATGGCGAAACGCGAGGAGGACGCACGGCGGGTGGACACGTAGACGCGGGTCTGCCCCCCACGCTCCTCGGCGAACGCGATCACCGCGTTGCCGCTAGGGGCAACGGCGAGCCGCGCTTCACGCGGGCGTTCTCTCAGGGGTTCCTCACGAACCGAGATCCGCATCAGCGGCTGCCGCGACCTCTAAGCACACTCACACTCACCCTGTGGCACGCCCGCGCCCTGGCCGATCGTTCGCGCTGATCCGTCGATCGTGACGAGGGTGAGCAGACCCAGCGACGTCTCGGCCTCGAACGCGGTCCCGGTCGCGACTGGACCGGGAGCGGTTAGGGCGCCTGTCCATCGGGCATCAGCGGCATTGATGCTCGTCTCTTGCGCCTGAAGCTCTTCCGAGAGGAACCCTCCGACAAGCGATCCCACGTAAACGAGAACGGGCCATCGCTGATGGGACTGCATCAAAACGCCCTGAGGGAAAAGCTTAGATGATGAACCGGCTTCGAGGACTTCTTGCAGCAGCTGTTGCCTTCCTCTGTCTGGCAGGCGAGACACAGGCGGACTGCTACGACGCGAGCGGTTGCGTTGAGACCGCCAAGAGCGCCGACGCGTTCACCGAGAGCGTCGGCATCAACACACACTTCGGCTACACCGACACGCCGTACTGGACGGACTGGCCGATGATCCGTGACCGCCTGAAGGAACTCGGCGTCTCCCATCTGCGCGACGGCACGTTCGCTGCGCACTACTCGACCGGCCCAACGGTCGCTGCGCGGTACCGGGGGACGAAGGTCGGGCTGAACCTGCTCACTGGTCTTGAGCAGGCACCCTCCGGTCCGGGTGGCTCCGGTGAGGGGCTGAGCACTCGGTTGGGCTGGATCAAGTCCGAGAACCTCACGCCGCAGGTCATCGGGCTCGAAGGGTCGAACGAGTCGTGGAACGACGCAACCGTGATCCGCAACATGCAATGCGAGCTCTGGAACAGCGTCAAGAGCGACTCGGTGCTCAGCGCGAAGCCCGTGATCGGGCCGTCCGGTGGGCCGCCGTTCGCGATGACGACGTGGTATGACCGGGTCGGCGATCTGAGCGGCTGTCTCGACAAGGGCAACCTGCACCCGTTTCCCGGCGCCCAGCCTCCGAACCTGCATCAGGACCAGGACCTTTCGGTCGCGATGGGATGGGGCCGCCGCACCTACGGGCAGGCGCCGTATTGGGCGACGGAGACCGGCTACTGGAACGCGGGCGACGACAACTACGTCAGTGAGCAGGCTGCGAGCGTCTACGTTCCGCGCGCCGTGCTCGAGTACTTCCGCCGCGGCATCGAGCGCACCCAGCTCTATGAGCTCATCGACACGGGCGACCAGAATGATGGCCGCGCGTATGGGCTGCTCCGGGGCGACGGCAGCCGCAAGCCCGCGTTCAGCGCCTTGGCGAACACCCTTGCGATTCTCAGGGACACCGCGCCCGCGTCCGGGTCATTCGGGTTCGGGATCGTCTGCACGAGCAACTGCCATTCCGCGATCCGGCACGTGCTGCTCAGGCACTCATCGGGCCCCTACTACCTCGCTGCATGGTCTGAGAGCCGCGTGTGGGACAAGGCGTCGAAGATCGACACGCCGCAGCCCGCGCAGGAAATCGACCTGAACCTCTCGGAGGTGCCACGGCGGGTGGACATCTACAACACGTCGGGCACTGCACCGTTTCGCACGGTCACCGACGGCTCGACGACGATCGCCACGCAGGTCACGGATGGCCTCCGCCTGTTCAAGGTCACGCCTGTTACGCCGAGGGGAAACCGGTGATGTGCCGAAATCAGCGCCGTCACGCGTAGGTAGTGCTCAGGCCGGTGCCGTTCGAGCAGATTGGCACGTTGTAGGGCCGCGATCGCTTACGGCACCGCCGGTCGCGAGTGCTGCGCGCCGACCTCGCGTCGCGCCGTCCATCTGCCGCAGCTGCGGTCGATCGACGCGAGCACGATCCCGTCCTCGCCGACGAGCTCACCGCGTTCGCCCTCAAGGTGGCGCACGTGGAGCTTGCGCTCGCCGGCGAGGCTGCCGTCGACGATCGACTGCATCCGCTCGACGTCGAAGGTCGCCGGACGCTGGTCGTGCAGCGTCGTGCTCAGGGCGTTGACGGCACGGCTGAGCTCGATGTCGCTGATCATGGCGTCGCGGCGTGCTTGCGGCTTGCACCGCGCCTCTCGCCGGCGTCGATGCGCCCGCGCTGCGGCGCGACGACGTACTTCGGGTCGGCCGCGGACTGGAAGCCGGCCTGGAACACGCTGAAGCGCTCGAGCGCTGCGCCGGCGAGCACGGCGACGCCGCCCGCGACCGCAGATGCGCGACTGCGGTGCCCCCATCCGACGACGGCGAGGGCCCCGGCGCTCACGAGCCCGTTGGCGGTCCGCTTGAGCACCCCGGCCCGACCCTTGCTGTACGGCTCGCCGAGCTCGCCGAGGCGCTGCTCCATCAGCAGCACGGACCCCAGCTCCGCCACGGCGCCGATCAGCGTCAGGCGCCTGGCCGGCGCCGCGTGCTCCGGCGGCGTCAGGAC
>DASYVZ010000603.1:0-5879 GCA_035936515.1 Solirubrobacteraceae bacterium
GGTCATCGCCGTCGCCGACGCGGTCGCCGCGGCGGCCGACCTGGCGCGGGCCAAGGACTCCGGCGAGCCCGCCGTGCTCGTGCGCGGCATCGAGCGCCACGTGATCGAGGAGGACGGCCCCGGCGCGGCCGCGCTGGTGCGCGCGCGCGACGAGGACCTGTTCCTCTAACCGTCACCGACGGCGGCTAGCGGCACTTGGCGCTCGAGAACTCCTGCCGCCCGCGGCCGGGCTGGCAGCGGCGCGTGTGCGCGTCGCCGGTGACGACCCACTTGCCGTTCTTGACCTGGAGCTTCATGCCGTGGCGGATGTCGCGCGTCGAGTCGTCCTTGAGCCCGAAGACCGTCATCGTCGCCGTCGCCTCGGCGTCGGACGTCTGGCAGGCGCTGATCGTCAGGCGCCCGGCGTTGCCCTTGTCCGGGCCGTCGGGCAGCTGGATCTGGTCCGCGTGCGCGCGCACCGCCAGCAGCAGCGCGTGGTCCGGCGGAGCCTTGCAGTTCGTCGTCGCGCCGGAGCCGCAGCCGGCGGCGACGGCGGCCGCCAGCAGGTAGGCCGGAACGATGGCGCGGTGTTTCATGGGCCGGGAACTATGCCGGTCTGCGGCAAAGCTCGTCGCGGCGACGCTGCGCTGATCAGCTCACCCGCTCGACGCGGTAGCGGCGTTCGCCGGCCGGCGTCTCGACCGTCACGGTCTCTCCTGCACGCGCTCCGATGAGCCCTTGGGCGACCGGCGACTCGACCGAGATGCGCCCGCTCTTGAGGTCGGCCTCCGTCGCTCCGACGAGCGTGAGGTCCATCGTCCGGCCCGACGCCTCGTCGACGACGCACACCGTGGAACCGAAGGCAACGACGTCGGCGTCGGCGACGCGCTCGACCACGCGCGCGGCGCGCAGCCGCTGATTGAGGCGCTTGATCTTCGTCTCCAGGTGCGCCTGATCTTCCTTGGCGATGTGGTATTCGGCGTTCTCCTTGAGGTCGCCGAGCTCCCGCGCAGCCTTGATGCGCACGGCCATCGCCGCCCGCCCCTCGGTCTCGAGCTGCTCGATCTCGGCGCGCAGTGCGACGAGCCCTTCGGCAGTGATCTGCTCTGGCTCTGGCATCCGCGGCAGGGTAGCGAGAGAACATCGCAGCCTCCGCGTTTTCCATGCATCGCCTTCACTGCGCGAATTTCGGGCTCACCCAGCGGCAGTGGCAACCGGATAGCGGTGGCGAATGTCATACAACGTCGTGCGCTCCGCCGCCGGGCGGCCTGCGCGATGCGCCGCGGCGACGAGGTCGGACGGCTCGAGCATGACCCCGTGGTAGCTGCCCGCGAGGCGGCTGATGTTCTCCTCCATGAGGGTTCCACCGAGGTCGTTTACGCCCCAGTGCAACGCCTGCGTCGCCGCGTCGAGGCCCATCTTCACCCAGCTCGCCTGCACGTTGCGCACGCTGCGCCCCAGCGCGAGGCGAAAGACCGCAGTGTGCTTGAGATTCTCCTCGCGCGAGATCTCCTGCACGCCATGTGTGCGACCCAGCAGCGTGTGAAACGGGATGAAGCTCAGCGGCACGAACTCGGTGAAGCCACCGGTACGCTCCTGCAGCTCACGCACGACGCGCATGTGCTCGGCGAGCTCCCAGGGCTCCTCGATGTGACCGAACATGACGGTCACGGTGGAGCGCAGTCCCGCGCGGTGAGAGGCCTCGATGATCTGCACCCAGCGCGCGACCGGCAGCTTGTTGGGGCTGATCCGCGCCCGCACGCCGTCGTGCAGCACCTCGGCCGCGGTGCCCGGGGTCGAACCCAGCCCGGCGGCGCGCAAACGCTCGAACACGGCCTCCGGCGACAGGCCGCTCGCGTCGCACATGTGCGCGACCTCCATCGCCGAGTAGGCGTGCAGGTGCAGTTCGGGTGCCGTCTGACGCGCCAGCGTCAGCCAGCTCTCATAGTCCTCGAGCGTCCAGTCGGGATGGATGCCCGACTGCATGCAGATCTCCGTGGCGCCGAAGGAAACGGCGTCGCGCACCCGGGCGACGAAGTCGGCGCGCTCGAGTTCGTAGGCACCGGGGGAGCGCCGGCCCTGGCCGAAGCCGCAGAACGCGCAGCCGACGACGCAGACGTTCGAGACGTTGATGTTGCGGTTGACGACGAACGTCACCTCGTCGCCTGCGACCTCGGCGCGCAGCTCGTCGGCGGCCTGGCGGATGTCCTCGATCGCCTCCGGGCGCGTCTCGGCGAACAGCGCGGTCAGCTCGTCGGGCGTCAGGGCGACGCCGTCGCGGGCCCGCCCCACCGCGCGCGGCACGAGATCGGGCCGCAGCGGCCGCGGCGACTGCGTGCGGCCGCTGCCCGAGCGCGGGATGAAGCTCCAGTACCGCGCCTTGACGACGTCGAGCACGCCCTGCGCCATCCAGTCGGGATCGAGGTAGCGCGGGTAGACACAGAGGCGCTCGGTGAGGGCAAAGCCCTCCCCCGCCAGCCGCTTGCGCACCTGGTGGGGCGACGGAAACGGGTGCTCGGGCGAGATATGGTCGCCGTTGGCGCTCAGCCCGCCGAGATCGGTCGCGCCCGCGCGCACGAGCTCGGGCCACCAGTCGGCCAGGTTCGGCGGGACCTGCACGCCGACATCGGGCATCAGCCGCCGACACTCGGCGACGAGCCGGCGCATGTCGTCGATCGTGATCGGCGTCGCCCAGGGCGGCCGGTCGATGTGCGGCGCGGCGCCGATGCCGGTCCGCCACAGCTCCCGTGCCGCGCCGTCGGCGATCCGTGCCGGCTCCTGGCCGTGGTAGCTCGCGTGCGCAACGAAGTTCTGCAGGATGACCTCCTGCAGGTGGCCGTGCTCGGCGTGTACGGCGGCGAGCGCGGCGAGCGCCTGCATCCGCTCCTCCGCGCTCTCGCCGATCCCGACGAGGATCCCGCTCGTGAACGGGATCCGCAGCTCGCCGGCGGCGCGGATCGTCGCCAGGCGCCGCTCGGGATGCTTCGTCGGCGAGCCCTGGTGGGCGACGAGATCGGGGTTGACGGACTCGAGCATGAGCCCCTGCGACGCGGTGACGTCCCGCAGCCGCGCGAGGTCCTCGGGCGCGAGGACACCGAGGTTCGTATGCGGCAGCAGGCCGCGCTCCAGCGCCTGCTCACAGACCCACACGACGTACGCGACGAAGTCCTCATGGCCGTAGTCGGCCAGCCGGGCGCGCACTCCGGCGTTAACCTCCGGATGCTCGCCCGTCAGCACGAGCAGCTCCTTGACGCCACGCCGCGCCGCACCGTCAAGCAGATCAAGCACCGCGTCGGGCGCGTGCAGGTGGGTCTGGTGGGTCGCGAACGCGCAGTACTTGCAGTAGCAGCGGCACGTGCGCGACAGCGAGAGCGTCAGGTTGCGGCTGAAGGTGACGCGCCGGCGCACCGCCGGAAGTCTAGGTGCGGGCCGAGGCAGCGTGGCACCGTATGCTCGCCGCGATGTCGCGCTGCCGCCTCGTCGTCGCCCTGCTGCTCGCCGTCATCGCGCTCGGCGGCTGTGGTGCCGACGAGAGCGTGCGCGCCCCGAACGTCGACGCCACGCTGCTGCTGGACTTCCAGCCCAATGCCGTTCACACCGGGATCTATACGGCCGTCGCGCGTGGCTATGACACCGCGCTGGGCGTTTCGCTGCGCGTGCGCGTCCCGAACGATTCGAGCGACGCCGTCAAGCTGCTCGCCTCCGGGACAGTCGACCTCGCGGTGCTCGACATCCACGACCTCGTGATCGCCCGCGAGCGCGGCCGCGACCTCGTCGCCGTGATGGCGCTCGTCCAGACGCCGCTGGCGGCGATCCTGGCGTCGCCGGCGATTCGCAGCCCGCGGGAGCTGGAGGGCCGGCGCGTGGGCGTGACGGGGCTGCCGAGCGACGACGCCGTGCTGCGGTCGATCGTCCGGGGCGCCGGCGGCGATCCGCGCAAGGTCGACAGCACGACCATCGGCTTCACGGCGGTGCGCAGCGTGTTGACCGGCCGCGTCGCGGCGGCGACCGGCTTCTGGAACGTCGAGGGCGTCGCACTGCGCGCGCGCCGGCCGCAGATCCGCGAGTTCCGCGTCGAGGACTTCGGCGCGCCGGCCTATCCCGAGCTTGTCCTCACCGTTACGCGCGAGACGCTGCAGGACCGCGCCTCCGTCGTTCGCGCCGCGGTCGCCGCGCTGGCCCGCGGCTACGAAGAGGTGCTCATCGACCCCGAGAACGGCGTCAGCGCGCTGCTGAACGCCGTCGACGGGCTCGATCGCGACGAGGTCGCGCGCCAGCTCGATGCGGTGTCGCCGTCGTTCACCGCCGGCGCGCGCGGGTTCGGTGAGCTCGATCGTGGTCGGCTGGAGGAGTGGGCGCGTTGGGAGAAGCGCTTCGGCATCACCCGAGATGAGCCCGACGTCGCCCTCGGGTTCGACGGCCGCTACGTCCCCGAGCCCGGCCGCGACTGAGCGTCACCGGCCGGCGTCAGGAGGCGCGCCATGATCAGCGACGACCGCAGCGAGCCATCCTTGCGGCGGTAGTGGTCGCGGCGCAGGCCCTCCACCTCGAAGCCGTAGCGCGTGTAGAGCGAGATCGCGGGCCCGTTGTCGGGCCAGACCTCGAGCTCGACCTTGTGCAGGTCGGCGGCTTCGAGATACAGCAGCGCGGCGTCCATCAGCGCGCGGCCCCCACCGCGCCCGCGAGCGCCGGCCAGGATGCACATGCCCAGCGAGACGACGCCGCGGATCCCCGTCTGGTGCAGCGCCAGATTGCCGACGACCGCGCCGCTGTCGTCCTCGAGCGCCCAGAGCGCGTCGTCGTTCTCGAGCATCGCCCGTATGCGCTCGGCGCGCTCGGCGAGGTCGACCGGCGGCTCGGTCGCGATCCACCGCCGCTCCTCGGCGACCTCCCGGATCACGCCGGCGACCGCCTCGGCATCGTCGGCGGTGGCACGGCGGACGCGCATGGGGCGCAGCGTACGGCAGGTTCGGAAGCTTCTCGGGTCGGACGATCGAGCCGATCGACCGTCACGCGGTCGAAGCCCGGGCCGCACGTCATCTCGTCCCGCAAGCCGTCGAGCCGGCTGGGTCTCCGCGAGCGCGTTGGCGCGCGCAGTCATCGGTTCGTCCGCCCGGACGAGCAAGCGGCTACGCGCTGATGTCGGCGGCCAACAGGCCGTCGGCGAGCGCCGCGCCCTCGCGCGCCATCCGCGAGCGGGGCACGACGAGATCGCAGCCGGCGTTCAGCGCGCTGCGGCGCGTCTCGACGTCGGTGTGCAGGTAGAAGGCGAGCGTGCGGGTGACCGGCAGCGCGGCGCCGAGGGTCGCCAGCCGAGCAGCCGAGTCCTCACACAGATCGAGCACCAGCAGGTCGGCGCCGTCGAGCTGCTCGAGCGCGGCCTGCGGCGTGGATGCGATCTGCACGTCGTGTCCGGCGGCCGCCAGCATCCCCTGCACCTTCGAGCCGAACAGCAGGTCGGGCAGGTGGGCGACGACGCGGGCCATCAGCGGACAGCCACTATTGCGCCCGGAGCTTGCGGAACTCGTCGCGCACGGACTGCGGACGTCCCCACATCTGCTGCACCTCGACGCGGCCGGAACGCAGCTCGCGCAGTACGAGCTCGCCCTCGATGCCCGACTCGTCGAGCAGCTTCAGCGTCCCGTGCACGGTCGGTGCCGCGGCAGCATGGCCGAAGCGATGGGCGACAAGCAGGCGCCAGTGCCAATCGTGTTGCGAGTACGGCTGCGCGTTGCACGTCACGAGGTACGTCGCGGCGTCGATGTAGCGCGACTCGTCCTTGATGCGCAGGTCGAGCTCCATGTCCGTCCAGTCGTCGGGCAGCGAGTCCACGATCTGCTGGAAGGTGTCCGCAAGCGCCATCGCCTCCGCAATCTAGTGGGTCTTCTCGTTTCGAGAAG
>DASYVZ010000604.1:0-8974 GCA_035936515.1 Solirubrobacteraceae bacterium
CCCTCGGCCACGGCTCGCCGTCGGGCTCGCCCGCGCGGCGCCGCGCGATCGCCGGCAGCATCGAGCGGTCCTCGTGGTCGGAGCCGAAGCCGCCCTGCCCGCTGGGGAAGAAGTGCCCGATGCCGGCGCGGCGCAGCTTGAGGCGGGCGATCGGCTCGAAGTTGCCGGTCACGAGCGCCAGAAGCGTCTCCTCGCGCGCGGCGAGCCGCTCGAGCAGGGTCGGCATCCCGGGCGCGACGCAGGGGGAGAGGTCCTGCGGGCACAGCCGTCCGTAGGCCGCGCAGGCCGCTACCCGCACGTCGTCGGCGCGCGCGTCGATCTGGTCGGCCGAGATGCCGGCGTGGACGAGGAGGCTGCGCGCGATGTCACCGTCGGTGCGGCCGGCGACCTGCATCCCGCGCCGGTCGGGCTCCTTGACGCCGTGCACGACGCGCAGCGCCTCGTAGATCGCGTCGCGGTGCGCGTCGGCCGCACGCAGCAGCAGCGTTCCGTCGATGTCGAAGAGGAGGAGCACGCTTGCCTGACGGCCTACCCGGCCCGGGGCGCGATCTAGGCGCGCGCGAACGAGGTGTCGGCGGTGAGCGACTGCGCGAAGGCCGCGATCAGCCGCGCGCAGGCGTGGACGTCGTCGAGCTGCACCATCTCGACCGACGAGTGCATGTAGCGCAGCGTGACGGAGACGCCGCCGGTCGGGATGCCCGCGCGCTGCAGGTGGACCGCGTCGGCATCGGTGCCCGTCGAGCGCGCGGACGCCTGCACCGTGAAGGGGATCTCCTCGCGCTGGGCCGTGGCGTGCAGCAGCTCGTAGATGACGGGGTTGAGGATCGAGCCGCGCTCGATGACCGGGCCCGAGCCGAACTCGTGCTTGCCGATCTCATTGACCTCGATCCCCGGCGAGCCGGTCTCGTGCGTCACGTCGACGACGATCGCGAGATCGGGTTGCAGGCGATACGAGGACGTCCGCGCCCCACCGAACGTGATCTCCTCCTGCACGACGCCGCAGGCCGCGACGTCACCCGGCGCGCCGCCGGCCTCAGCGACGAGCCGCGCGGCCTCGAGGGCGATGAACGCGCCCAGGCGGTTGTCCATCGACCGCGAGACGACACGGTCGTTGCGCAGCTCGACCGGCTCGCCCGCGATGACCGCGACGTCGCCGATACGCACGAGCTCGCGCGCCTCGTCACCGTCCTTGGCGCCGATGTCGATGTGCAGGTCGCGCAGCTTGGGAACCTTCTCGCGCTCCTCCTCCTTGAGCAGATGGATCGCCTTGCGCCCGGCGACGCCCGCGACGACCCCGTTGCGCGTCATGAGCTCGACGCGCTGGCCGACGAGGATCTGCGGGTCCCAGCCGCCGACGCCCATGAAGCGCAGGAAGCCGTTGTCGTCGATGTGCGTGACGATCAGCCCGATCTCGTCGATGTGCCCGACAACCGCGAGGAACGGTGCCGGGTGCGCGGGGCCCGACGTGCCCTTGACGCGCACGACGGCGGAGCCCATGACGTCGACCGCCACGTCGTCGGTGAACGAGCGGCCCGCCTCGGCGAAGACGGCGGCGGGCGCCGTCTCGTAGCCCGAGGGCCCGGCGGCGGTGAGGAGCTGGCGAAGGACGTCCGGTAGCGGCATGGCGAGCAGGCTAGTGGTGTCGCGCGGACCTCGAACCGCGCTGCTGCCCAAAGTTGTCTTTGCGAGGATGCGCGAAGAACGCCTGGATGCTCCTCGCCGTCGCCATCTTCGCCACCGCGCTCGCGGTCATCGCCACCGAGCGCGTCAACCGCACGAAGGTGGCCCTCGTCGGGGCGATGCTCGCCGTGCTCACGCAGACGATCGACCAGGAGCATGCGATCGAGGCGGTCGATTGGGAGACGATCGGCCTGCTCGCGGGAATGATGCTCATCGTCAGGGTCACCGAGCCGACCGGGATCTACACGTTCCTCGCGATCCGCGCCGGCCAGCTCGCCCGCGGCAAGCCGTTCGCGGTCGTCATGTCGCTGGCCCTCGCGACGGCGCTGCTGTCGGCCTTCCTGGACAACCTCACGACGGTCCTGCTGATGGTGCCGATCACGTTCCTGCTCGCCGACGCCCTGGACATCGACCCGATCCCGCTCGTGCTCATCGAGATCATCGCTTCGAACATCGGCGGTACGGCGACGCTCATCGGCGATCCGCCGAACATCCTCATCGCCGGCGCCACCGACCTCACGTTTGCCGACTTCGTCGTCAACCTGGCGCCGATCGCCGCGGTCGCGTTCGTCGTCGTCACCGGCCTGCTCTACCTCTTCTTCCGCAAGCGCCTGCAGATCGCGCCCGAGGCGCGCGAGCGCGTGCTCGAGCTCGACGCGCGCCGCTCGATCGAGGACATGCCCGAGCTCAAGCGCACGCTGCCGGTGCTCGTCGTCACGATCTTCGCGTTCTTCATCCACGGCGCGATCGGCGTCGAGCCGGCAACGGTCGCCCTCGCGGGCGCGACGATCATGCTGCTGCTCACGCGCCAGACGGTCGAGGAGGCGCTGCGCGGCATCGAATGGCCGACGCTGTTCTTCTTCGTCGGCCTGTTCGTCATGGTCGGCGCGCTGGAGGAGAACGGCGCGATCAAGGAGGTCGCCGACGCGATCGCGTCCGTCACCCAGGGCGACCGGACGGCCGAGCTCATGGGGATCATGTGGGTCTCCGCGATCGGCTCGGGCATCATCGACAACATCCCGTTCACGGCGACGATGATCCCCGTGGTCGACCAGCTTCAGGGTGCTGCCGGCTCCGACGACGCCTACTGGTGGGCGCTGTCGCTGGGCGCCTGCTTCGGCGGCAACTTCACGCTGATCGCGGCCGCGGCGAACGTCGCCGCCGCCGGCATGGCCGACCGCGCCGGCCGCCCGATCGGGTTCCTGACGTTCCTGAAGGTCGGTATCCCCGCGACGCTCGTGTCGATGGTGTTGGCGACAGGGTACGTCGCGCTGCGGTATCTCTAGAGAAGGAGATCGAGATGAGTCCGCAGAGGATCGCCAGCACCGTACGCCGCGAGGTTCCGTCGTTGCGCGACGAGGACCGCCTGCGCGACGCCATGGCGAAGATCGTGGAGCTCGACGTGCCTGCGCTGCCCGTCGTCGATGCCCGCGGCAAGCTGCTGGGCATCTTCGGCGAGCGCGAGTTCATCGGGGCGCTGTTTCCGGGCTACCTGAACACGCTCGGGTACGCGGGCTTCGTGCCCCGCTCGCTCGACGAGGCGCTCGACAAGCGGGCGAGCTGCGCCGAAGATCCCGTGGCCAAGCACATGAACACCGACCACATCGATGTGGGCGAGGACTTCTCGGACACCGAGCTGGCGGAGATCTTCCTGCACCACCGCGTGCTCATCATCCCGATCCTCGCCGAGGGTCGCGTGGCGGGCATCGTCACCCGGGAGGACTTCAGCCGCGCGCTCGCCCAGCGCCTGCTCACGCCGCCGCCATGACGTCACGCTGGATGACGCTGCTGCTGATGACGCGGCTGCTCGCCGCGGCAGTGGCCGTTCTGCTGCTGCTCGTGCATCGTGTCACCCCGGACGACCCGGTGCTGATCGGCGCCGGGGTGGCGTACACGGCGGGGTCGCTCCTCGTGCTGACGACGGTCCCGCGTCTGCAGCTCTCACCGGCGGCGTGGCTCGTCGACGGGGCGGCGGCGCTCGCGCTCGTGGTCGCCTCGGGAGACTGGCGCAGCCCGTTCTACGTCCTCATGCTCACCGCGCTCATCCTGCCGGCGACGAGCCTGCCGTTTCGCCGCGCCCTCGGGTGGGGGCTGGCCTTCACGCTCGCGTACCTCGGCGTGGCGGTCTCCACCGACCTCGATGCGGACGTTCTCGAGAGCACGATTCGCGTGGAGACGATCGCGACGCATCTCATGGTCCCGCTCGTCGTCGTGCTCGCGCTCGCCTATGCGGCCGACGTGCTCGACCGGCTGCGCGACGAGCGCCTGCGCTCCGAGCGCCTGGCGGTGGAGAGCGAACGCCAGCGGATCGCGTGGGAGCTGCACGACTCCGCCAAGCAGCGCGTGCACGCCGCGCACCTCGTGCTGAGCGCGCTGCAGAACCAGGTCGACGGCCCCGAGGCCCAGCTCGTCAGCCACGCGCTCACCGAGTTGCGCGCGGCGGGGGCCGACATGGACACGAGCGTCGCCGAGCTGCGCACGCCGCTGGAGGGCCGCTCGGTGCAGCGCCTGCTCGAGGAGCGCGCTGCCGAGCTCGCGCCGGTCAGCGAGGCGCAGATCAACGTTCAGGGGACGGTCGGCGAGCTGCCCGCGCACATCGCGGCGCATATCTATCGGATCGGTGCGGAGGCGCTGACGAACGCCGTGCGCCATGGCGAGGCCGAGCATGTCGACGTCATGCTCGCGCGCAACGGCTCCACCGCGACGATCGAGGTCCGCGACGACGGCCGCGGGTTGCCGGCGATCCGCCGCCCTGGTTCGAACGGCCTGCGCTCGATGCGCGCCCGCGCCGACACGATCGGTGCGACGCTGTCGCTCGGTCCCGGCGACGGCGGCCGCGGGACGAGCGTCGTACTGTCTTGGCCGACCGATTCCGACGGAGGGAGTTCGCACGCATGATCCGGATCCTCATCGTCGACGACCACCCGGCGATGCGCGCCGGGCTGATCGCCGTGCTCCGTGCGGAGCCCGGGTTCGTCCCGCTCGACGCCGCCCACTCCGACCGCGACCTGTGGCCGATGCTGAACCGTACGAGGCCCGACGTCGTCGTGCTCGACTACCACCTGCCGGGCGACGACGGGCTCGTGCTCTGCCGGCGCATCAAGCGCCAGATGCCGGCGCCCGCCGTGCTGCTGTACTCCGCTCACGCCGACGCGGGGCTGACGATCCCCGCGCGGCTGGCCGGAGTCGACGGGCTCGTGAGCAAGTCGGCGCCGGCGAACGAGCTCTACGACGCCATCCGCCGGGTGGCGCGCGGTGAGCGCGTGCTGCCGCCGATCTCGCGCGAGCTGCTCGACGACGCCGGCAACCGCCTGAAGTCCGACGAGCTGCCGATCCTCGGGATGACGATCGAGGACACGCCGCTGCTGGACATCGCCGCGACGCTGGGCGTCGCGCCGGCCGAGGTGGCGCATCGCATCGACCGGATGATCAAGCGCCTGAAGCTCGAGATCCCGGCACCGCGCAGCGCGGGATGACTTGCCCGCGCCGGCCACCGTTCGCGCTGTAGAAGCCGGCGATGGCCCAGCGCCACAGCATCGCGGTCGAGTTCCCCACCCGGCCGCACGGGCCCGTGCGCGACATCCTCGTGCGCGTCGGCATCGCCGTGGCGCTCATCCTGTTCGTCGCGCTGCTGGCGTACGCCGGTCGTGATGGCTACGTCGACGACGAGGGCGACGGCGTCGGCCTGCTGGACGCCTTCTACTACGCCACGGTCAGCGTCACGACGACCGGGTATGGCGACGTCCGGCCGGTCAGCGACCAGGCGCGGCTGCTCACGACGATCTTCGTCACGCCGGCGCGCGTCCTCTTCCTCATCCTGCTCGTCGGCACGACGCTTGAGATCCTTGCGGAGCGCAGCCGCGACGCGTACCGCCGCTTGCGCTGGGAGCGAACCTTGAACGACCACATCATCATCTGCGGCTTCGGCGTCACGGGACGCAGCGCCCTGCGCACCCTGCTCGACAAGGGCGTCGCGACCGAGGACGTCGTCGTCATCGACGAGTCGCGTGAGGCGCGCGAGCGGGCGACCGGCTCGGGGCTCACCGTGATCGGCGCCAACGCCGCCTCCACCGACGTGCTGCGGCAGGCCGGTATCGAGGATGCGCGCGCGATCATCGTCGCCGTCAACCGCGACGACACGGCGGTGCTCGTGACGCTCACCGCCCGCGAGCTCAACCCGCACGCGACGATCGTCGCCGCCGTGCGCGAGGCCGAGAACGTGCACCGCCTGCGCCAGAGCGGGGCGACGTCGGTCATCACCTCGGCCGATGCGGCGGGGCGGCTGCTCGGCTTCGCCGTTCAGCAGCCCGAGATCACCGAGGTGCTCGAGGATCTCATGCGCGTGGGGCAGGGCCTGGACATCGCTGAGTACGAGGTGGGCGAGGAGGAGGCCGGGCCGATCCGCGCCCTGGGCGTGGACGGGCCGGTGGTCGCTGTCGTGCGCGGCGAGGACCTGATGCGCTTCGACGATCCGCGCGCGGCCGCGGTGCAGGCCGCCGACCGCGTCGTGTACCTGCGCAGCCACCGTCACTAGCCGGGCGCCGCGGTGGACTCAGAGGCGGACGCGCTCCGGCGTCGGCTCGAGCTCGGCTGTAGCGAGCCGTCGCAGGATCGGCGGCACGATCAACGTCGTGAGCACCGACTGGCGGCTCCCGCCACAAACTGACCGAACAACGCGTTTGCGTCGATTCAGCGCACGAACGCGCGCGGGCCGGCAAGCACGCGCGGGCGCCCGGACGCGTCAGCGGTCGCGGAGCTGGCGCAGCACGTACTGCAGGATCCCGCCGTGACGGAAATACTCCGCTTCCTTGGGCGTGTCGATCCGCACGCGCGCCTTGAACTCCCGCTCGCCGGCGCGCACCAGAACCTCGTCGGGTATCGCGGCGCCGGCGTTCATCGGCTCCGCCAACCCCGTGATCGCGAAGACCTCCTCGCCCGTCAGTCCCAGGTCGGCCGGGGCGGCGGGCAGCTGCAGCGGCAGCACGCCCATGCCGATCAGGTTGGAGCGGTGGATGCGCTCGAAGGACTCCGCCAGGACGGCGCGCACCCCCAGCAGCCGCGTTCCTTTGGCCGCCCAGTCGCGCGACGAGCCCGAGCCGTACTCCTTCCCCGCGAGCACCACCAGCGGCGTGCCCTCCTCCATATACGCGAGCGCCGCCTCGTAGATCGGCATCTGCACCGGCGACCCATCGCCGGAGAACTTCGTCGTCACGCCGCCTTCGGTGCCCGGCGCGAGCTGGTTGCGCAGGCGGATGTTCGCGAACGTGCCGCGCACCATCACCTCGTGGTTGCCGCGGCGTGCTCCATAGGAGTTGAAGTCGCGCGGCGCGACGCCGCGTTCCTGCAGGTACAGCCCGGCCGGCGAATCGGGCTTGATCGATCCGGCCGGAGAGATGTGGTCGGTGGTGACCGAATCGCCGAGCAGCGCCAGCACGCGCGCGCCCTCGATGTCGGCGACCGCCGGAGGCTCGGCCGGCATCCCCTCGAAGTACGGCGGCAGGTGGACGTAGGTCGAACCCTCGTCCCATGCGAAGCGGTCGCCGGTCGGCACCTGCAACGAGTTCCACCGCTCGTCGCCCGCGAATACGTCGTCGTAGGAGGAGCGGAACATCTCCGAGCGCACGGCCCGCTCGACGGCCTCGCCGACCTCCTGCCCCGACGGCCACAGGTCGCGCAGGAAGACGTCCACCCCGTCGCGGTCGACGCCGATAGGGTCGTTGACGATGTCGGCGTCCATCGACCCCGCCAGCGCGTACGCGACGACCAGCGGCGGCGAGGCGAGGTAGTTCATCTTCACGTCGGGGTTGATGCGGCCCTCGAAGTTGCGGTTGCCCGACAGCACGGAGACGACTGCGAGGTCGTGCTCGCCGACCGCCTGCGACACCGCGCGCGGCAGCGGCCCGGAGTTGCCGATGCACGTCGTGCACCCGTAGCCGACGAGATGAAAGCCCAGCGCCTCGAGGTCGTCGGTCAGGCCGGCGTGGTCGAGGTACTTCGTGACGACCTTCGAGCCCGGCGCGAGCGACGTCTTCACCCACGGCTGAGAGGTCAGGCCCCGGGCGACCGCGTTGCGTGCGAGCAGGCCCGCGGCCAGCATGACCGACGGGTTGGAGGTGTTCGTGCACGACGTGATCGCGGCGATGACGACGTGGCCGTTGTCGAGGCGGGTTTCGCGGCCGTTGATGACGATCGGCACGCTGTTGTCGACGTGCTTGGCCGCGCGCGCGGCGGCGATCTCGGCGGCGTGGTCGGCGTGTGTCGCGTGCTCGGGCGGGCGGATGCCCTCGCGCCCGGTGTACGTCGGCGGGTCCGACGCCGGAAACGACAGCGCGTCGAACTCGATCGTGTCGCCCAGCGCGGCCTCGCCGTCGTCGCCGTTCTGCGGGGCGAAGTCCTGCAGCGCGATGCGAAACGCCGCCTGCGCCTCGCTCAGAGACACCCGATCCTGCGGCCGCTTCGGACCCGCCAGCGACGGCACGACGTCGCCGAGGTCGAGCTCGATCGTGGCGGAGTAGACCGGCTCGGGCGACGACTCGTCGTGCCACATGCCCTGCTCGCGCGCGTACGCCTCGACGAGCTCGATGCGCTCCGCCGGCCGGCCGGAGAACTCGAGGTAGCGCAGCGTCTCGGCGTCGATGGGGAAGATCGCGCACGTCGAGCCGAACTCCGGGCTCATGTTGCCGATCGTCGCGCGATCGGCCAGCGGCAGCGATGCCAGGCCCTGGCCGTAGAACTCGACGAACTGCCCGACGACACCGCGCTCGCGCAGCATCTCGGTGACCGTCAGCACGAGGTCGGTCGCCGTCGCGCCGTCGGGCAGCGCACCGCGCAGCTTGAAGCCGACGACCTCGGGGATGAGCATCGGCATCGGCTGGCCGAGCATCGCCGCCTCGGCCTCGATCCCGCCGACGCCCCAGCCGAGCACGCCCAGGCCGTTGATCATCGTGGTATGCGAGTCGGTGCCGACGAGGGTGTCGGGATAGGCGAGCGGCGGGCGCGATCGATCGCTCTCGTCGACGAACACGACGCGAGCGAGGTACTCGAGGTTGACCTGGTGCACGATGCCGGTGTCCGGCGGCACCACCGCGAAGTTGTCAAACGCCGTCTGGCCCCAGCGCAGAAACGCGTAGCGCTCCTCGTTGCGCTCGAACTCGCGCTCGGCGTTGCGCGTGAACGCGTCGCGGCTGCCGAACGCGTCGACCTGCACCGAGTGGTCGATGACGAGCTCCGCCGGGACGAGCGGGTTGATGAGCGCCGGGTCGCCGCCCATCGCCGCCATCGCGTCGCGCATCGC
>DASYVZ010000605.1:0-1980 GCA_035936515.1 Solirubrobacteraceae bacterium
CAACTCCGGCTCGACGGTCAAGGACATCGCGGAGTCGATGGGCGTGCCCGTCCCGGAGATCATCAAGAAGCTCATGATGCTCGGGCAGATGGCGACGCTCACGCAGACGCTGTCCGACGATGCCGTCGGCATCCTCGCCGATGAGTTCAACAAGCAGATCGAGATCGTCCACGCGGCCGACGAGGTCGAGACCGATCCCGTCTTCGAGGATGCCGACGAGGACCTCACGTACCGCCCTCCGGTCGTGACGATCATGGGGCACGTCGACCACGGCAAGACGTCGCTGCTGGACGCGATCCGGACGACTGAGGTCGCTGCCGGCGAGGCCGGCGGGATCACGCAGCACATCGGCGCCTACCAGGTCCACCACAACGGCAAGCTCGTCACCTTCCTCGACACGCCCGGCCACGAGGCCTTCACCGCGATGCGCGCCCGCGGCGCCCGCGTCACGGACATCGCGGTCATCGTGGTCGCCGCCAACGACGGCGTCAAGCCGCAGACCGACGAGGCGATCGACCACGCGAAGGCCGCCGACGTGCCGATCGTCGTCGCCGTCAACAAGATCGATCTCGAGGGCGCCGATCCGACCCGCGTGCGCACGGAGATGACCACGCGCGACTTGCAGCCCTCCGAATGGGGCGGCGAGACCGAGTTCGTCGACGTGTCGGCCAAGACGAAGGTCGGCCTCGAGGATCTGCTCGACACCCTGCAGGTCGTCGCCGAGCTCGAGGACCTCAAGGCCAACGCCTCCGCGCCGGCGTCCGGCGTCGTCGTGGAGTCCAAGCTCGACCCCGGCCGCGGGCCCGTCGTCACGATCCTCATCCAGCGCGGCACGCTGCGCATCGGCGACGCGCTCGTCGCCGGCGCAAACTGGGGCCGCGTCCGCGCGATGCACGACTTCACCGGCGCGCGCGTCAAGGAGGCGGTTCCCGGCGATCCGATCGAGGTACTTGGCTTCGACGGCGTGCCCGAGGCCGGCGAGCACGTTCGCGCCGTCGAGAACGACCGCCGCGCGCGGGCGATCGCCCACGAGCGCGAGCAGCGCCTCAAGCAGGAGCAGCACGCCCGCCGCTCGGGCCGCAAACGCTCGCTGGAGGACGTCTTCAAGGACATCCAGGCCGGGGAGCTCAAGGAGCTCAACCTGCTCGTCAAGGCCGACGTCGCCGGCTCCGCCGAGGCGCTCGAGGACGAGATCGCGAAGCTTCCGCAGGACGAGGTCGCCGTCAACATCATCCGCACCGGCGTCGGCGGCATCAACGAGTCCGACGTCATGCTCGCCGCCGCGTCGGATGCGATCATCATCGGCTTCAACGTGCGGCCCGTCGGCGATGCGCGCGCCGTCGCCGAGCGCGAGGGTGTCGACGTTCGCGGCTACACGGTCATCTACAAGGTGCTCGACGAGCTGCGCGCCGCGATGGAGGGCATGCTCGATCCCGACGAGGTCGAGGACTCGCTCGGTCACGTCGAGATCCGCCAGATCTTCCGCGCGTCGAAGATCGGCGTCATCGCCGGCTCCTACGTCACCGACGGCAAGATCACGCGCGGCGCCAAGGCGCGGCTCGTGCGCGACGGGACGATCGTGTACGACGGCGAGATCTCGTCGCTGCGGCGCTTCAACGAGGACGTGCGCGAGGTCGCGGCCGGCTTCGAGTGCGGCGTCACGCTGCGCAACTTCCAAGACGTCAAGGAAGGCGACGCCCTGGAGGTCTACGCGACGCGCAAGGTCGACCGCGCACTCGCCTAGCCGTGAGCGACGTCGATGCGTACGTCGCGCTCCTGCTCGTCCACCTGCACTTCCCCGATGCCGGCTCGCTGAAGGCCAAGCGCAAGGACCTCGCATCCGTCAAGGCCCAGCTGCACGGGCGCATGGGCGTCACCGTGGCCGAGGTCGGCCACCAGGATCTCTGGCAGCGCGCGACGCTCGCGGCGGCGGTGACGGGCGGCTCGCTGGGTCAGCTGCAGAGCTCGGCCGACCGCATC
>DASYVZ010000606.1:0-20281 GCA_035936515.1 Solirubrobacteraceae bacterium
GCGCCTGACGGAGCCCGCTACGACCGGTTGACCCGCGTGGAACTGCGCTGAGGGCGTTCGCGCTCCCCTAGGGTGCGCGCGGCGATGAAGGCTCGATCTCTCGTGCTCGCCGGGCTTGCGGCCGCCGCTGGCGCGATCGGGTGGGCTGCCTGGTTCGCGCCGCGCCGCGTCGTCCTGCGCCGGCGCACGCTGCGCCTGCCGCGCTGGCCCGCCGAGCTGGGCGGGCTTCGCGTCGCGGTGCTGGCCGATCTGCACGCCGGGGCCCCGCACGTCGACGAGGACAAGGTCGCGCGGCTCGTCGCGGACATCAACCGCGTGCGCCCCGATCTCGTGGCCCTGCTCGGCGACTACGTCGATCCGAAGGTCGTCTTCGGTAGGCCGGTATCGCCCGAGGCCGTCGCGGCTGCGCTCGGACAGCTCCGTGCGCCGCTCGGAATCGTGGCCGTGCTGGGAAACCACGACTTGGCGCACGCCGGCGCACGCATGAGACGCTGCCTGCGCGACACCGGAGTGACGCTCCTGGAGAACAGCGCAGTGGCCGTTTGCGAGGGGCTGTGGGTCGCCGGCGTCGGCCCCGAGAGCAAGCGCCGGGCAAACCCCGAGGCAGCCGTGGCCGGTGTACCCGCAGCCGACGCGGTCCTCCTGCTCAGCCACAACCCCGACGCGTTCGTACGCGTGCCGGAGCGCGTGGCGCTCACGCTGTCGGGCCACACGCATGCCGGTCAGGTGGCGCTGCCTCACCTGCGGGCGCGCTACATCCCGTCGCGCTTCGGCGAGCGGTTCGCTCGGGGGCACGTCGTCGAGCGCGGTCGCCACCTGTTCGTGTCGGCCGGGGTCGGCACGAGCCGGTTCCCGATCCGCTTCCTCGCCCCGCCCGAGATCGTCCTCCTGCGGCTGGAACCCGGCCGCCGGCGCGAAACTCGCAGTCGACATTTTCGATCCGCGGGGTAGCCGAGGGGAATGTCCACCGAACACATCAAACGTGAAGTCGTAGATCGTCCCGAGCCCGACGAGGCGCTGTCGCCCACGCCGGCGCGGACGCGCGAGCACGAGCCCACGGACGACGACCGCGAGGTGATCCTCGACGACCCGGCGCTCCCAGAGGTCGGGATCGACGACGACGATCGCGATCCCGCGCGTCCCGACAAAGCCGCTGGCGACTGATCGATGGCGGTCGGCTGACGTCCGCGGTGACACCAGCGATCCACGGGGTAGGCGCGTTGCATGGGTAAACAGATGGAAGGCGACAACAAGCAGCGCCGCAAGGCGGCGCGAGAAGCCCGAGAGGCGGGCGACACGCCGAGCGAGCACGGCCAGACGACCGGTGCCTCGAAGGGCCCCAGCCGGACGCGGAGCAAGTCCGATCACCTCGAGAAGCTCGCGGAGACACAGCGCGGCGAGGCCAAGCAGGCCGGAGACGACGTCCCTCGGCCGCTGCGCGGCAAGGGCCGCCGGCAGGAGCCGAAGACGCCGCCGGGTCCGTAGGTCGCCGCCGGCAGCGCGGCGCATGACGCGCCCGGCCGGTGCCCGTACACAAGTCAACACGAATCCAAGGAGAAAGCACATGGCAGCAGAGCGCAGCGGCGGCAACACCGGCGGCATCGGCCTGGGAGGCATCCTGGTCATCGTCGGCATCCTCGTGATGCTCTTCTGGAGCTTCCTGATCGGGCTGATCATCACGCTGGTCGGGCTCATCGCCTTCGGTGGCTTCGCGAAGGGCAAGTGGTACTGAGCTCACGGGGGCCGGACCCACTGCCCACCACAACGAGAGCAGAGCGGCGCATCGGCGGCGCTGTTGGATGCCGCCGGTGCGTGACGTCGGCCACAGCGCGTTTCGCTCGTGCGCAAAGGGCGCGCGCGGCTACCGCCGCACGGGCGCGGGCGCGATCATGTAGCCCATCCCGCGCATGGTCTGGATGCGGTCGCGGCCGAGCTTACGGCGCAGGTAGCCGACGACCCGACGCTGCTGCGCGAGGCGCTCGGATACGCCACCGCGCGACGTCTCGGGCACTGGGCGCCGCGGACGCGCTTCGTCGAGTTGTACCTCAACGGGCGCTATCGGGGCCTCTACCTGCTGGGCGAGCAGCTCAAGCTCGACGCCGCGCGTGTGGCCGTGCCGCGCAAGGGCATCAGCGGCGGCTATATCGTGGAGGGCTCCTCGGAACGGTTCGAGGCAGGATTCGCCAGCCTCTCGCCCCGGCTCTTCTACGGCCACAAGGACGGTGCATGCTGCGCCGACTGGACCGCTGGCAGGTCGCGCTGCGCACCGAGCGCGCGCGTAACGCGCGGCGCTGGCCGCGATCGCGCTTCGGCTCGCCCGCGGCGGAGCAGCGCTATCTGCGCGACTGGCTGATCGACCGCACGCGCTGGATCGACGCGAACGTCGCGGCGCTCGCGGAGCGTTGACGAGCAGAGTCTGCGCAGGGTTGTGACGAAGCGGCGTTGAGCCGTCACAGGCGTCCGGCCTAGGCTGCGATTCCGTCCGATCCGGCCCGTACCGTGCGCTGTTCTTCCAGGCGCAGAAAGGCGTTCGTACCCATGGCTCTCAACGACACCCAGAAGGCCGCCAAGGCCCGCAACGACGCCCTCGCCGGCGCGCTCACGCAGATCGAGCGCGAGTTCGGCAAGGGCACGATCATGCGCATGGGCGACGAGGGCGCCCAGGTGAAATGCGCCGCGATCCCGACGGGTGCGCTCTCGCTGGATCTCGCGCTCGGGATCGGCGGCATGCCGCGCGGGCGGATCGTCGAGGTCTTCGGCCCGGAGTCCTCCGGTAAGACGACGCTCGTCTACCACATCCTCGCCGAGGCGCAGAAGCTCGGCGGTATCTGTGCCTTCATCGACGCCGAGCACGCGATGGACCCGCTATACGCGCGGGAGATCGGGGTCGACATCGACGAGCTGCTCGTCTCCCAGCCCGACTACGGCGAGCAGGCGCTGGAGGTCTGCGACATGCTCGTGCGCTCAGGCGCCGTCGACGTCGTCGCGCTGGACTCCGTCGCCGCGCTGACGCCGCGCGTCGAGCTCGAAGGGCAGATGGGCGATCAGACCGTCGGCTTGCAGGCGCGCATGATGAGCCAGGCGATGCGCAAGCTGGCCGGCAACCTGAACCGCACCCAGACGCTGTGCCTGTTCACCAACCAGATCCGCGAGAAGGTCGGCGTGATGTTTGGATCGCCCGAAACCCAGCCCGGCGGCCGCGCGCTGAAGTTCTACTCCTCCCAGCGGCTGGACATCCGCCGCATCGAGACCCTCAAGGAGGGCACGGAGGCCATCGGCAACCGTGTCCGCGTGAAGGTCGTCAAGAACAAGGTCGCGGCGCCGTTTCGCCAGGCCGAGTTCGACATCGAGTTCGGCAAGGGCATCTCGACGTCGGGCTGCCTGCTGGACCTCGGCGTCGAGCACAACGTCGTGAGCAAGTCCGGCTCGTTCTTCTCCTACGACGGCGAGCGCCTCGGCCAGGGACGCAACAACTCCAAGGCGTTCCTCGACGAGCACCAGGAGATCGCCAAGGAGATCGAGGCCAAGGTCTGGGCGGCGCTCGGGCTCGGGCCCGATCTCGTCGTGCCGATCGAGCGCGACGAGACGGTCGCGGCACCGGTCATGGCCGACGCCGCGGCGATCGAGGCCGCGTAGGACGCGATGGCCAGCGACGAGCGCGCGCTCGAGCTGGCGGTCGGGCACCTCGGCAAGCGCGAGCGCACCGCCGCGGAGATCCGCCGCCATCTCGCCGGCAAGGACGTCGGTGAGCCCGCCGCCGAGGCGGCCGTCGCCGAGCTTGAGCGGATGGGCTACCTCGACGACGAGCGCTACGCGCGCGCGTTCGCCGAGGACCGTCGCACGCTGGACGACTGGGGACCCCAGCGCATCGAGCGGCGGCTGCTGGAACTCGGAATCGACTGCGCCCACGTGGCGGCGGCGCTCGGCCAGCGCGACGGCGACGCTGAGCTCGAGGCCGCGATCAAGCTGCTGCACCGCCGCTGCCGCGCGGTGCCGTCGAGCGAGCGCGAGCGCGAGCGGGCGCTCGGCATGCTCATGCGCAAGGGCTACGACCTTGAGCTCGCCTACGATGCGGTGCGCGCCTTCGAGCGGCGCTCGCCTTCCTGAGCGGCAGCGCGGGCACGTGCGGCCTCGAGCGCGCGACGCGCCTGCGCCTCACCGTGATGATCGCCCTGCTCGCGCATCGCCTCCACGGCGCGTTCGTAGCAGGTGATCGCGTCGCGCAGCGATCCATGCCGGACATGGACGGCGGCGAGGTCGATCATCGTGTTCGCTGCGACGTGACGGTCCATGAGCTCGAGCATCGTGTGTTCCCCTTTGCGTCGCGTCCCGCCGCCAGCGGCGGGATCTCGTGCATCTCCTTCATAAACGACGCGATCCGCGCTCTGTCAGGACGTACCGCACGCGACTTGCGATCGCTGGACGAACGTTCGCCGCTGGGTTTACGACGCGATCCGCGGGCTCGATGGCGCCGCGGGCGCGTGACTCGCGGGCAGCGCTCGCGACAGCACGGCCGCTGTCAGCACGAAGGCGGCCGAGCCCCAGAGGCACATCTCCAGCCCCTTCCACTGATACAGCGCGCCGGAGAGGACGGTGCCGACGAGGCGCCCGCCGGCATTCGCCATGTAGTAGAAGCCGACGTTCATGGCTACCTTGTCGCCCGCGGCGTACGCGAGGATGAGATAGCTGTGCACGGCCGAGTTCATCGCGAACACGACCCCGAAGAGGATGAGACCCGCGACGAGCACGACGCCGGCCTCGGCCCCTGTCGCGAGGATCGCCGCGATACTCGCGGGCAGCAGCGCCAGCATGAACGCCAGCCACGTAGCGGTGCGCCCGTCGGGATCGCGAACGTAGCGCGGTGCGGTCGCCTGCACGGCGCCATAGCCGATCACCCAGACCGCGAGGAAGCTTCCGACCTGCCAGAAGCTCCAGCCCAGCTCCATGCGCAGGAAGACCGGCAGCGCCACGACGAACCAGACGTCGCGGGCGGCGAAGAGGAAGATCCGTGCCGCGGCCAGCACGTTCACGGCGCGGTTGTTGGAGAACATCCCGCGGAACTTCGCCGTGGCGTCGGGTCGGCCGAGGACGCCCCTCATCATCACCACCACGACGAGGAGCGCCGTCAGGACGAGGCCCATGAGCACGAGCAGCGCGGTGCGAAAGCTCGTCGTCGTCAGCAGCAGCCCGCCGACGAAGAACCCGACGCCCTTCAGCGCGTTCTTGGAGCCCGTCAGCAGCGCGACCCAGCGGTACAGCTGCCCGGCCGCATCAGGCGCGACGATGAGCTTGATCGCGCTCTTGGCGCTCATCTTCGTCAGGTCCTTCGCGATGCCGCTGAGCGCCTGCGCGACCATGACGTAGCCCACGACAAGCAGCGACGGCGGGGCGATCGCGAGCATCCCGAGCGCAACGAGCTGTGCGCCGAGGCCGGCCAGCAGCGTGAACCGGAGTCCGAGGCGGGCGGCGAGCCACCCGCCGACGAGGTTGGTGACGATCCCGAAGACCTCGTAGAAGACGAACAGCGAGGCCAGCTCGAGCGGGCTGTATCCGCGCTCATAGAAGAAGAACAGGACGAGCAGCCGGATCGCTCCGTCGGTCAGGGTGTCGGCCCAGTAGGCGCCCGTGACGACGACGTAGTTGCGAAGGTCGCTCGAACGCTGTGCGTCGATCATCGGGCGTCAGCGCGCAGGCCGCCGGCGACGGTGGCGGCCAGCTCGACCATCCGGTTGACGTAGCCCCACTCGTTGTCGTACCAGGCGAGGACCTTGACCTGCGTTGCGTCGGTGACCATCGTCGAGAGCGCGTCGACGATCGCGGACCGCGGGTCGTCCTTGTAGTCCACAGAGACCAGCGGGCGCTCCTCATAGCCGAGGATTCCCGCCAATGAGCCATCGGCGGCCGTTCGCAGCAGGCGGTTGACCTGCGTGACCGTCGTCGCCTCGGACACCTCGAAGACGGCATCCGTGAGCGACGCGTTCAGCAGCGGCACCCGCACGGCAAGGCCGTCGAGCTTGCCCTCGAGTTCGGGGAAGATGAGGCCGATGGCGGTTGCCGAGCCCGTCGTGGTCGGGATCAGCGACAGCGAGGCGGCGCGCGCGCGGCGCAGGTCCTTGTGCGGCGCGTCGACGATCGTCTGGGTGTTCGTGACGTCGTGCAGCGTCGTGACGGATCCGCGCAGGATGCCCAGGCTCTCGTGAATGACCTTGACGACAGGCGCCAAACAGTTCGTCGTGCACGAGGCGGCCGTCAGCACGTCGTGGACGGCCGGCTCATAGCGGTGGTCGTTGACGCCGACCACGACGTTGAGCGCCCGCGGGTCCTTCACCGGCGCGGCGACGATCACCTTCTTGACGCCGTGCGCGAAGTACGGCTGCAGCGACTCGATCGTGCGAAACCGCCCGCTGCACTCGAGCACGATCTCGGCGCCGTAGTCCTCCCACGGCACGTCCTCGGGCACCGCGGCAGCGCCGTACCCGAGCGCCGCCCCGTCCACGGTCAGGGTGCTGCCGTCGCCGGTGGCGGCGCAGTCCCAGCGGCCGTGAACGGAGTCGAAGGACAGCAGATGCGCCGCCGTCGCCGCGTCGCCGTGCAGCTCGTTGACATGGACGAAGCGCAGGTCGTCGCGGCCCCACGCCGCTCGCAGCGCCAGGCGTCCCATCCGGCCGAAGCCGTTGATCGCCACGCGGGTGGCGATCACGCGCCGCTCACCCGGCGGGCTTCACCGCGCGGATGATCGCGGCGCCCGCGTGCTCGTGGACACGATGGGTCTCGCGGATGTCGACGTCGACGAGTCCGGCCGCGCCGAGCACGTCGGTGAACTGCTCGCGGGTGAGCGCGCCGGCGATGCAGCCGGTCCACTGTGCCATGTCGGCGCGCGTGGCCGCGTCCATGGCCGGATCGGCGATTACGTCCGAGACCGCGAAGCGCCCGCCGGGCCGCAACACCCGCGCGGCCTCGGCCAGCACCGCCGCCTTGTCGGCAGCGAGATTGATGACGCAGTTGGAGATGACGACGTCAACCGACGCGTCGGGCAGCGGGATGTCCTCGATGTGGCCCTTGACGAACTCCACGTTCGTCACACCTGCCTCGGCGACGTTGGCGCGCGCGAGCTCGAGCATCTCGTCGGTCATGTCGAGGCCGATGACCCGGCCGTTCGCGCCGACCTGCCGCGCGCTGATGAGCACGTCGGCGCCCGCGCCCGAGCCGAGATCGAGCACGGTCTCACCCGCGTGCAGATCGGCGACCGCCGTCGGCACGCCGCACCCCAGCGACGCGGCGACCGCGTGCTTGGCGGCGGCCGTCGCCTCGGCGCCATACAGCGCGTCGCCGAAGACCTGCCCCCCGGAGGCATCGGTCAGGGGAACTGCCGCGGGGCCGCAGCACGAGGCCGGCGCGGCCGCACCGGCGGCAGCGGCGCGCGCGGCGGCGGCGTACTTCTCGCGCACCTGATCGCGGATCACGTCGGGTTCGGTCAGCTCAGCCATTGCGTCAATCCCTCCAGTCCGCCGGGGCGGACGTAGTAGTAGGTCCACGTGCCACGCCGCTGCGACGCGAGAACCCCGGCCTCGACGAGCACCTTGAGGTGCTTCGCCAGCGCGGGCTGTGACATCGAGAACAGCGGCACCAGCTCGCACTGGCACACGGCCTCCGGAGCAGCGTTGCGTACAGCGTCGACAATCCGCAGGCGCGTCGGGTCCCCGAGCGCCTTCGCGACGGCGGCCAGGGCGGCCGCCTGTTCGGCGTCGACGTGTGACAGCGCCGGCGCGGGGCAGCAGCCGGCGGTCTGTCTGCGGCGGGGCGACAGGACAGGCGGGCTGACGTTCATGGGGTGCAGCATGACATAACCAAACGGTTCTGCCAACACCGTCCGGTTATCTCCCGGTACCGGTACTTCTGAGGATGGCGTGGTCGCCCATCCTCATCGGTTGCCGCTCGGCGGCAGCGGTCATATGATCAGAGGGGTCAGACCGAGCCCGCCGAGGGCGACGGCAACCCACAGCATTCGAGCGATTCCGAACATCCAGCCAGGCAGCTTCGACGACGGGGAAACGCATCAGGGCGGCCGATCCGCCCGTCCACAACTTCCTTCGACCCACCTTCATCCCTTCTGAGAGCACGGCGACCCACGTCGCCGGCTGCCGCCTGACGCACGCCCGGTCCGACCCCTGATATCGATGGCACCGCGCGACCGGGCACGGCCCTCCCGGCGCGCGGGGAGAGGAACGGGACGACATGGAACTGATCGTGGCAGCGGCGCTCCTCGGGGTGGCGATCGTCGCCGCGTTGTGGCTGCGTCGCCGGCGGCCCGTCGGCTTGCCCGACGGGTCCGCGTCCCGCGACGAGCTCATGCGCCTCGAGGAGCGCGTCAGCCTCCGCGCGGAGGAGCTCGATCGCCGCGCACGCGAACTCGACGACCAGACCCGCGCGCTGGAGGCCGAGCGCGAGCAGCTCGCCCGCCGTGCCCGCGAGCACGAGCAGGCGCTCGAGCGGATCTCGGGGCTCAGCGCGGGGCAGGCCAAGCAGCGGCTCATGAGCGAGATCACCGACCAGGTCCGCCATGAGTGCGCGCGCCACGTGCGCGAGATCGAGGAGGAGACCAAGCGCGACGCCGAGCGCCGCGTGCGCTCGATCCTGTCGGTGGCGATGCAGCGCCTCGCCGCCAGCCACGCGGCCGAGACGACCGTCTCGGTCGTGCAGCTGCCGTCCGACGAGATGAAGGGGCGCATCATCGGCCGCGAGGGGCGCAACATCCGCACGCTGGAGAACCTCACGGGCGTGGACTTCATCATCGACGACACACCTAGCGCCGTCGTGCTGTCGGCCTTCGACGGCGTGCGCCGCGAGGTCGCACGGATGACGCTCGAGAAGTTGCTCGCCGACGGGCGGATCCATCCGGCGCGGATCGAGGAGGCCTTCTACCAGGCGAAGTCAGAGCTCGAGACGAGCCTCGTGGAGGCTGGTGAGCAGGCCGCGTTCGACTGCGGCGTGCAGAGCCTCGACGGCGAGATCATCCGCACCCTCGGGCGCCTGAAGTTCCGCACGAGCTACGGCCAGAACGTGCTCGCCCACTCGGTTGAGTGCGCGCGTCTGGCGGCGATGATGGCCGAGGAGCTCGGCGCGAGCCCGAAGACCGCCGCCCGTGCCGCGCTGCTGCACGACATCGGCAAAGCCGTATCGCACGAGGTCGAGGGACCGCACGCCCTCGTCGGCGGCAACATGGCGCGCCGGCACGGAGAGACGGAGGCGGTCGCGCACGCGATGGAGGCGCACCACAACGAGGTCGAGCCGCAAACGATCGAGGCCGTCATCGTGCAGGCGGCCGACGCCCTCTCCGGCGCGCGTCCCGGCGCCCGCGGCGAGTCGCTGGAGCACTACGTCAAGCGCCTGCGCGCGCTCGAGCAGATCGCGGCGCGCCACGAGGGCGTCGAGAAGTCCTACGCGATGCAGGCGGGCCGCGAGATCCGCGTCATCGTCACACCCACCTCGGTCGACGACGACGCCGCGATGCTGCTCTCGCGCGAGATCGCCCGTGAGATCGAGCGCGAGCTCGAGTACCCGGGGCAGATCAAGGTCACGGTCATCCGCGAATCGCGCGCGGTGGAGTTCGCGAAGTAGAAGCCCGTGCCGTCAATGGTCTCCGCCGCTGCGCAGGCGCGCGACGATCGCGCCGATGCGGCGCCGCGCATCGGCGCGGCCGGTGATGGCGTAGGGGAGTTGACCGCGGGTCGCGGCCCACGGCGCGAGCACGTCGAACTCGAGCTCGGCGATCAGCTCGAGGCTGTGGATGTAGGCCTCGCGATCGCTTGAGGAGAGCACGGCCGCGACCCACTCGCCGTCCTGAAGGTAGATCGTGTCGCCGGTGAACAGGACGCGCTGCCGGCCGCTGTCCCACCGATAGGCCGTGGCGCCCGGCGTGTGCCCCGGCGCCGGGATCACCTCGAAGTCCTCGTCGAGCATGTGGCGCCTGGAGAAGGTGCCGCGGATGCGGTAGCGCCCGCCGACCGCCTGGCGCTCGGCCTCGTGGACGAATACCGGAGCGTCCACCCGCTCTGATGCGAACAGCGCCTCATGGCTGTGATTGAGGTAGTGGCGTGTGATTGCGCCCGCCTGTCTCACCGCGGGAGCATCGGCACGCACCTTCGTGGTGCTGTAGAGCAGCAGGTTGCCGCGCGCGCGGCGTAGGAGAAAGGCCCGGATGTCGTGCGACGGGGCGAATGGCAGCGGCTCGGCGCCCAGCGCGTAGAGGCCCTGCACTTCGGTGAGCTCGTCTCGGGCGGTCTGCTGCTTGGTCGCCATGATCCCTCCTTGCGCGCGGGTCGGAAGATGAACCGCAAGCTACAAGTTCAAGTCGACTTGAAGTCAAGGTGGCCGGAGCGTACGCCGGCCGTTGCCTCAGCGCGCGGTCATCGCGTCGAGCGCGACGTCGGGCAGCTCGCGCTCGAGCTGCTGCAGGCCGTACTCATGGCGGAAGACCACGAGCAGCGTTCCGTCGGCGCGCTCGAGGATCTCCCCCCAGCGCGATCCACGAACCGCGCGCGCGTCCTCTGCCGTAACGCGGCGTGCCACCGACCAGTCGCGGGGGTCGAGGCTCACCTTCACGCCGAACTCGCTCGAGAGGCGCTCGAGCGCGACCTCGAACTGCAGCGGGCCGACGGCGGCGAGGATCGGAGACGGCTCGTCGCCGCGGCGCAGCACGTGGACGACCCCCTCCTGGTCGAGCTGCTCAAGACCGCGGTGAAACTGCTTGCGCCGCCCGGGATCGCGGTTGTGGATCGTCACGAAGTGCTCGGGCGCGAGCGTCGGGATCGCGCCGAAGCGCACGGGCTCGTCGAGGTACAGCGTGTCGCCGACGAGCACGTCGGTCGCGTTGACGATGCCGATGACGTCGCCCGGGTAGGCGTCGTCGACGACCGTGCGGTCCTGGCCGAAGAGCTCGTGCGCGTAAGTCAGCGCGATCGGCTTGCCGGTGCGGGCGTTGATCGCCTTCATGCCGCGCTCGAACCGCCCAGAGCAGATCCGCATGAAGGCGATGCGGTCGCGATGGCGCGGGTCCATGTTCGCCTGCACCTTGAAGACGAGCGCCGAGAAGCCCCCCTCGAGCGCGCGCACCGTGCCGCCGGCGTCGGCGCGGCCGGGCGGCGGCGGGGCGATGTCGATCAGCGTGTCGAGCAGGTGGCGCACGCCGAAGTTCGACAGCGCCGAGCCGAACAGGACGGGGGACAGCTCGCCGGTGGCGAAGCACGCCGGATCCCATGCGGCGCCGGCGGCCTCGAGCAGCTCGAGCTCCTCGACGGCCGTCGTCCAGGCGTCGCCCTCCTCGTCGCGGGCGCGCTCGGCGCTGAGCGCCTGCTCGGGCGCCATCGTCGCGCCGCGGGCGGTGCGGGTGAAGCGCACGAAGGCTCCACCCTCGCGGTCGAGCACGCCGCGAAAGTCGCCGGGGATCCCGACCGGCCATGTGAGCGGCACCGCCGCCAGCTCGAGCGTCTCCTCGACGTGGTCGATGAGCTCCAGCGGATCCATCCCGGGGCGGTCGTACTTGTTGACGAAGGTGATGAGCGGGATCCCGCGGGCGCGCGCCACCTGAAAGAGCTTGAGCGTCTGCTCCTCGACGCCACGGGCGGCGTCGAGCAGGATCACGGCGCAGTCCGCGGCCGCGAGCACGCGCAGCGTGTCTTCGGAGAAGTCGCGATGGCCAGGCGTGTCGAGCAGGTTGAAGACGACGTCGCGGTGCTCGAAGCGCAGCGCCGTCGAGCTGATCGAGATGCCGCGGCGCTGCTCGAGCTCCATCCAGTCAGAGCGCACCTCGCGGCGGCCGCTGCGGGCCTTGACCGAGCCGGCCTCGGTCACCGCGCCGCTGTAGAGCAGCAGCTTCTCGGTCAGCGTCGTCTTGCCGGCGTCGGGGTGCGAGATGATCGCGAACGTCCGCCGCCGGGATGCCTCGGAGACGACGTGTTCCGCGCCGGCCGCCAGGCCGGGCGGGGAGCTTGCGACGGCGGCCTGCACGACCGGTCAGGCTAGCGAGCGACCCCGGATACCCTGTGACGGCGGATGAAGCGCTACCACGTCACGACGTTCGGCTGCCAGATGAACGAGCACGACTCCGAGCGGATGAAGGGCATGCTCGATTCGCTCGGCTACGCCGAGGCGGCGGCCGCCGAGGAGGCCGACGTCATCCTCTTCAACACCTGCTCGATCCGCGAGAAGGCCGACAGCCGCTTCCTCGCGCACCTCGGCCACGCGAAGCGCCTGAAGCTGGCGGACCCCACGCGGGTCGTCGGCGTCGGCGGGTGCTGGGCGCAGTCGGTCAAGGACGAGGTGTTCGAGCGCTTCCCGTTCGTCGACGTCGCGTTCGGCCCCGGACAGGTCCACAAGCTCGCCGAGTTTCTGACCTCCGACTCGCTCACCGCGCAGGGCTTCTTCGAGTTCGAGGGCTTCACCGGCCATCTGCCGGGCAAGCGCGCCCGCGAGTTTCAGGCGTGGGTGCAGATCTCGGTCGGCTGCAACATGGCCTGCTCGTACTGCATCGTGCCGTCCACCCGCGGGCGCGAGGTCTCGCGACCCGCCGACGAGCTCGTCGAGGAGGTTCGCGCGCTTTCCGCCGACGGCGTGCGCGAGGTCACGCTGCTGGGGCAGAACGTCAACTCCTACGGCCGGGACCTGCGGCCGACGCGCACGTCGTTCGCCGAGTTGCTGGAGCGCCTCGATGCGATCGACGCCATCAAGCGCATCCGCTACACGAGCCCGCACCCGAAGGACATGCGTGAGGACGTCATCCTGGCCCACGCGCAGCTCGCCTCCGTCTGCGAGCACATCCACCTGCCGCTGCAGTCCGGCTCGTCGCGAATCCTCAAGGCGATGCGCCGCACGTACACGCGCGAGCGCTACCTCGACCGCGTCGCGCTGATCCGCGAGCACGTGCCCGACGCTGCGATCACGACCGACATCATCGTCGGCTTTCCGGGCGAAACCGAGGCGGACTTCGCGCAGACGCTGGAGGTTTGCGAGGCCGTCGGCTACGACAGTGCGTTCACGTTCGTCTTCTCACCGCGGCGCGGGACGGAGGCCGGTGCGCTCGCCGACGGGCTCGTGGCGCACGAGGAGAAGGTCGAGCGGATGCAGCGGCTGGTCGAGGTCGTCCAGCGGCGCGCCGCCGAGCGCGCGCAGCGCTTCGTCGGGCGCTCGCTCGACGTGCTCGTGGAAGGCACGTCTCGGACGGATGCCTCCCGGCTGCGCGGGCGCTCGCGCCACAACAAGGCCGTGAACTTCAGCGGCTTGGCGGCGCCCGGCGAGATCGTGCCGGTGCAGATCACGGGCGCGACGAGCCAGACGCTGACCGGCGAGCTGTCGCTGCATGCCGCCGCGTCACGCGGCCGCTGAGCCCGGATCGGCGCGGACGGTTACCCACGAATCGTGCGTGATCTTCAGGATCACGAGCGTGATCCCGAGGCCGATCAGCGGGTCTGCGATCTGGGCTCCGAAGGCGACGGCCAGTGCGCTCGCGATGACCGCGAGGCTGACGTACGCGTCCGCGCGGGCGTGGGCGCCGTCGGCAACGAGCGCGGGGCTGTTGAGGCGATGGCCGGCGCGCGTGCGGATGATCGCCGCCCACCAGTTACCGCCGAAGCCGACCGCGCCCGCGAGCGCGAGCGCGATCAGGTACTGGGGCTCGTGCGGGTTCAGCAGCCGGTCGATCGCCTCGTAGCCGGCGACGCAGGCGCTCACGAAGATCGCCAGCACGACGGCAAGGCCGGCCCAACGCTCGGCGCGGGCGCTGCGCAGCGCGAAGGCGATCGCCAGCGGGAACGCCGTGGCGGCGTCGCCGAAGTTGTGGATGAGGTCGGCGAGCAGGGCGACGCTGCCCGACGCCACGAATACGAGCAGCTGCAGGACGGCCGTCGCGCCGAGCACGAGCAGCGCGAGGCCGACCGCGTGCAAGCCCTCGCGGGAGCGCTTGATCGATTCGTGCACGAGGCCGTGGCTGTGGCCGCCGTGGCTGTGGCTGTGGCCGTGATCGTGCGCGTGGGAGTGGTCGTGATCGTGCGCGTGGGAGTGGTCGTGGCGCTCGTCGTGACGGTGCGCGTCGGCATCGTCATGCGTGAGCAGGTCGTCCGCCACGATCAGCCCCGTTCCCGCTCGAGGCGCTCCAGACGCGTCGTGAGGCGTCGTACCTCCGCTACGAGGTCGCTCTCCGCGGGACGGTGCACGATCTCGAGCTTGATCTGGTCGGGGTCGTAGAAGAAGACGGCGTAGTAGCCAGGCGTGTAGCCGTACTCTTCTGGGCCGCTCTCGAGCACCGCCCCGCGCTCGCGCAGCCACCTGGCGCGCTCGTCGACGGCCGCGCGCGAGTTGGCGGCGAACGCGAGGTGGTGCAGGCCGACGCCGTAGCGGTCATATGGCACCGGATGGGCGTCCGACTGCGCCTCGCGCAGGCTGACGGAGCCCATGCCGCCTATCCGCCCGAGGTACACCACGCGTTCGCCCCGCTCACCCTCGATCTCGCTGACGCGCACGTAGCCGAGCGGCTCGAGCAGGCCGCGATAGAAGTCCAGGCTGGAGTCGAGCGAGCTGACGACGAGGTCGAGGTGGTCGATCGGGCTCACGCGCTCGGATGCTAACCCTGGCGGAGCGTGGCGTCCTGGGGCTGTGCGAACATGCGTTCGTGCGCTGGGACAATCTGACGACGGACCAGGACGAGGGCAAGCGCCTGCCCGGCTACCGCGATCCGGCGACGGTGCGCCGCTTCGACGCGCCGGAGGCGCTGGACATCCGCTTCTACGAGATCCACGCGAAGTCCGCGATCAACCGCGTGCCGAAGGCGTCGCAGATGCCGTTTCGCTGGACGATCAACCCGTATCGGGGCTGCACGCACGCGTGCACGTATTGCGCATGGGGAGAAACCGCGATCCTCATGGCCGACGGTCGGCAGAAGCCACTGCGGAAGTTGCGCGCGGGCGACGAGATCTACGGAACGCAGCGCCGGGGGACCTGCCGGCGCTACGTTCGGACGCGGGTCCTCGACCACTGGAGCAGCGTCAAGCCGGCGTACCGCGTCGTGCTAGAGGACGGCACCGAGCTCATAACGAGCGGCGACCACCGGTTTCTGACGGGGCGCGGCTGGAAGCACGTCACCGGCGCAGAGCAGGGGCACGACCGGCGACCTCATCTGACGATCGGCAGCTCCTTACTGGGGACCGGTCGGTTCGCGGCCGGCCCGAAGCACGACGACGATTACGAGCGCGGATATCTGTCCGCGATCGTGCGGACCGACGGCAGCCTCGCGACGTGCACGTACGCGCGGGCGACTGCGTCATCAGACGTCGTGCATCCCTTCAGGCTGGCGCTGTGCGACGAGGAGGCGCTGCAGCGCGCCGACCGCTACCTCTTCGCGCACGGCGTGTACGCGACCTCGTTCGCTCTTCGCGGCGGCTCGGATCGCACGCGGCCCGCGCGCGCGATCCGCGCGCAGTCAGCCTCGCAGTGCGATCGTGTGCGGGAGCTGATCGGGTGGCCGCTCGACCCGAGCGACGAGTGGCGCCGAGGGTTCTTGGCCGGCATCTTCGACGCCGAAGGCTCGGGCAGCGGCGTCGTACGCATCAGCAACGGCGATGCCACGATCCTGCGCTGGATCGTCGCCTGCACGGACAGCTTCGGCTTTCGGACAATCGTCGAGAAGCCGGCGTCGAACTGCCGCACGGTGCGGATCACCGGCGGCCTGCGCGAGCGCCTGCGCTTCTTTCATCTCGTCGACCCCGCCATCCGCCGCAAGCTCGCCATCGACGGCATCGCGCTGACGTCCGACGCCCGCACCGCGGTGACGTCGATCGAGTCGCTCGGCACCGCGATGCGCCTGTACGACATCACGACCGGCACCGGCGACTTCATCGCCAACGGCATCGTCAGCCACAACTGCTTCGCTCGCCCGACCCACGCGTACCTCGACTTCAACGCGGGCCGCGACTTCGAGCGCGAGATCGTCGTGAAGGTCAACGCGCCCGAACTGGTGCGGGCCGAGCTGGCGAAGCCGTCGTGGAAGCGCGAGCACGTGGCGATGGGGACGAACACGGACCCGTATCAATGGGTGGAGTCGCGCTACAAGCTCATGCCGGGGATCTGGGAGGCCTTGCGCGACGCACGCAACCCGTGTTCGATCCTGACGAAGTCGCCGCTGCTGCTGCGCGACGTCGAGCTCATGAAGCAGATCGCCGGGATGACCGACATCCACGCGAACCTCTCGATCCCGACGCTCGACGCTAAGGCCTGGCGGGCGACGGAGCCGCACACGCCGCATCCGAAGGCACGGCTGGAGGCGGTGGCGGAGCTCAACCGGGTCGGGATCCCGTGCGGCGTGCTGATCGCGCCGCTGATGCCCGGCATCAACGACGCGCCCGAGCAGGTCGAGCCGCTGCTCGAGGCGGCCGCCGCGGCGGGCGCGACCGGGATCGGCGGAATCGCGCTGCACCTGCGCGGCGACGTCAAGGCGCTGTTCTTCGACTGGCTGCGCTCGTACCGGCCCGACCTCGTCGAGCTCTACCAGGAGCTCTACGCGGGCGGCGCCTACGCGCCCCTGCGCGAGCGCCGGCGCCTCGCCGAGCTCGTGCGGCGCGAGCCCGAGCAGACGTGGCCGAGCCGGTTTCGCGAGGCCGCCAAGCAGCCGCGGCCCCAGCCGCAGCCCGACACCGCGCCCCCCGCGCGTGCGGCTCAGCAGGAGTCGCTCTTCTGACGCCCGTCGCGATGGCTTGCTCCTGGTGTTGCCGGCGCCGCGTCAGCGGCGCAGGCGGATCTGGTTGAGGTCGTCGGCGACGATCTGATCCGCGCGCGCGATCAGGTCCTCGATGTCATCGTGCTCGGCGTGGATGTACCTGCCGGCCAGCCGGTCGGCGCGGCCCGAGGCCAGCGTTCGGACGAGCCGCGGCGCTAGCTCGGGCGGCGTCCACGGAGCGTCGTCGCCGAGCCTCTCGGTCAGCTCGGTGCGGACGAGGCCGGGGCTGATCGTGAAGACCGCGATCCCGTGCTGGCGGAGTTGGCCCGCGAGGATCTCGCCGAAGCGGTGCAGCGCGGCCTTGCTGGGGCCGTAGGCGCTGTCGCCGATCCTGCCGGGGGTGACCGGCAGGTGCGCGCTGCCGCTGCCGACGTTGACGATCCGCCCGCTGCCGCGCCCCACCATCCCGCGCAGCACGGTGCGGCAGCACAGGTACGCGCCGAGCAGGTTGATCTCGAAGACACGCCACCAGGCGCCGGTGGCGTCGTCCTCCCAGATCGCGCGCTCAGAGGGACCCATGACGCCGGCGTTGTTGACGAGCACGTCGATCGCGCCGAGCTCGCGCTCGGTCTCGTCGACCATCCGCCGCACCGACGCCTCGTCGGAGACGTCGACGGCGAGCGCGAGGCCGCCGATCTCGCGGGCGACCGCCTCGACCTGCTCCTCCGTGCGCGCGGCGACGGCGACCTGCATCCCCGCAGCGGCGAGCTCGCGCGCGATGTTCGCGCCGATGCCGCGTCCGCCGCCGGTGACGAGCGCCACCTGCCCCTGAAGGTCATCTGCCACGGCGGCGGAGGATAGACGGATGCACCAGCCCAGAGACCGCGCCGCTCGTCGGCTTGCCGCCGACCCTTGCCCGCCGACGAGCGCGCGAAGGTCTTCTCACACGTCAGATGATCGCGTAAGTTCTCCGCGTGCATCGCGTTTCGATGGCACGAGACGTCGTTGGCTTGGGGCGGGCTGGCTGCCGCGCTGGGTTTGATTCTTGCGCTCGCCGGCCCGACCGGCGCGGTGCAGGGCGTCGGCGACTCGGCCGGCAAGTGAGGTTCACGGGCGACCCGACCGGCTTCACCGACCCGCAGGCGACCGGCGGCGCGACGTTCTCGACGCTTCCGCTGACCCGCGACGTCGTCGTCGCAGGGGTGCCGAAGCTGCGGCTCTCCGCTTTGCGATCGCACATCACCTGCGCGCGGGGCACAGGCTCGTGCTGCGCGTGACGACGAGCGATCCCGACAAGGCGCCGCTCTTCGCGGTGGATCCCCAGGTCACGGTCTTCACGGGCGCCGACGCGACACGCCCGAGCGGCTCGCTCCCGGTCGCTACCGCGTCGAGGTCCACAACTGGGTCGGATTGCCGGGGACGAACGTCGCGCTGAAGCTCACGTTCTACAACAGCGCGGGCGCCCCTGGACCGTAGCGACGGCGCACCGAATTCGCTAGCGCTTGGACATGTGCGCGTCTTCGTGCGCCTTCGCGATCTCGTCGCCGCCCGACCGCCGGCTGAACGCAGCCGCGATGTCGGGCGCGAATGGCCCAAGCATCGCGCCGAGGCGCAACCCGGCAGGTGCGACGTCAAGCTCCGCCTTGTTGCGTTCGATCGCCTTCAGCGTCGCCTGCGCGACATGGCGCGGCGACTTCGTCCCGACGCCGAAGGGCAGCTTCACGCCGGTCACATGGAACATGCCCGCGTCGCGGATGAAGCCGGGAAACAACGCCGATACCCCCACGCCGGTGCCGTGCAGCTCGGCGCGCATCGCGCCCGCGAAGCCGCGCAGCCCGAACTTCGTGGCGTTGTAGAGCGACGATCCCGCCGTCGGGGTCTTGCCTGCCAGCGACGACATGAACACGACGTGACCCTCGCCGCGCGAGACCATGTGCGGCACGAGCGTGCGGGTGAGGATGATCGCGGCGCGCAGGTTGACGTCCAGTGCGCGGTCGATCTGCTCCTCAGTCCAGGTGTCGATCAGGCCCGAGCCCGACAGACCGGCGTTGGAGACGAGGATGTCGACATTGGTGTGGGCCCCGGCGAGCTCGCGCACCGCGTCGCGGTCGGCGAGGTCAGCCGGCGCGATGTCGCCGGAGATCTCGCGGGCCAGGTCGGCGAGGACGTCGCCGCGGCGACCGGACACGATCACGCGGGCGCCTGCGCCCGCCAGCGAGCGGGCGATCGCGTGGCCGAGGCCGCCCGTCGCGCCGGTCAGCAGCACTCGTTTGCCGGAGACGTTCATGGCGCAAGAGTGTCACGCCGCGCGACGCGCTGCGTGCTTGACGCGTGGTCCGCGTGCTCGCCACCTCCGTCACGACCTGAGGCCGAGTTGGCCCAGGACGTCCGCGAGGTCGAAGTACATGTGAAAGGAGACGATTTGCCGTCTTCGACACGCGAAACCGCCGCGTAGCGTGAGACCGCCGTCTTGCCGGTGGGCGGGATCTCCCCGGCGGGACATCGCAGGATGCCCGTGTGCGTTCCGCCGAACTTGGCCTCGCGCCGCGATCGGCAGCCGGCCCCTTGCGCCCTATGTCTGCCGAGACCCACGCCCGAAGCGGCAGCGCCACGCCAGTCGTGTCAGTTGCTCTTGCGTGCCTCGAGCAGCTCGAGCGTTCCCCAAGCGGTCCAGAGACGGCGGTAGACGTGAACGTCGCAGAAGCCTGAGGCGCGAACGAGCTCGGGGATGCGCCCGCCGGCGTGGTCGCGGGTGCCGGCGAAGCCGTCGAGGACCTGCAGCACGAAGAACGAGGCCCGCAGTAGCGGCGTCGCGGGGCGTCCCCAGTCGGCGATGTGCAGCCGGCCTGCGGGTCGCAGCACACGTGCGGTCTCCTTCAGGGCCCGCTGCTTGGTGCTCCAGTCGAGGTGGTGCATCACCAGCGACATGACGACGGCATCGGTGGAGGCGTTCTCAAGCGGCAGATCGTCGGCCGGTCCGTTTTGCCACTGCACCAGATCTGCGCCGTTCTTGGTCTGCGCGAGCGCGAGGATCTCGGCATCACCGTCGACTGCGGTGACGCTGACGTCCGGGCGTGCTTGGGCGAGTGAGATGGTGAGCGTCCCAGTCCCCGCGCCTACGTCCACAACGCGGCCGCCAGCGGGCACGCCGCTCAGCACGCGGGCGGCGAGCAGGGGTCGCCAGTGCTCCTCGCGCATCGTCACCGCGACCGACCTGTCGTACAACCGCGTCGAGCCAACGCGGCCCCCTGCGGGGACGTACCGGGATCCCACCCGCCCAGACTGGCATCTGAACGGCATCCTCTTCAACACGGTGACGAGCCGTGGCTGGCTGATCTGCTCGTGCACTGCACCCGCACGAGATCCGAGAGCGGTGGAGAACGGCCACCGACGCCCTGCTCGCCAACCACTGAAGCCGGAGCGTGACTAGCTGCGGAAATCGCCGTGCTCTTGCAGCCCCGCCCAGAATGCAGCGCGCACCGCGTCCGCACCCCAGGCGTTCGGTTCGATGATCTGGCAGTACCAGAGCGTGCGGTTGCGGGGCCGGGCATCGGGCTGCGCGGGGTCGCCGGCCCGCAG
>DASYVZ010000607.1:0-8247 GCA_035936515.1 Solirubrobacteraceae bacterium
CAGCAGGAACGAGCGCGCCCAGATCCGCAGCGTGGCGGCGCGGGGGGCGTGAGCGCCGAGCCGGCGCAGCGCGATCCGCAGCGTCAACCCCTGCGCGAGCGCGGCCACCGCCAGCAGCGCGATCGCCGCGACCAGCGCGAGGGGGTCGATCGACCACTCGACGGCGGCGAGCGCGTCACGGTTGCCGGCGAGCGTCAGCGCGAGGCCGACGACGAGCGCGATGCCGGCGACGAGGCGGAAATGCCGCCACGCCCAGCTTCCGGCTGTCCGTGCCCTGCGCGCGAGCGACTCCATGCTGACCTCCGAAGCTTGTTGACCATTGGTCGACAGGACACCGGGTGGATCGCCCGGTTACACCTTCCGCTATGCGCCGGCTCCGCCGGCTCAGGCGCCGGCGCCGGTGCGGCCGCGTCCGGCGACCCCAACCGCCCGCAGTACTCTCGCGGCAATGGATCTGTCGCTCTTCTTCGCGGGCACCGCGGGCTCGGTTCCGTCGGCGCGGCGAGGGCTTCCGGCGCTGCTCGTGCGGCGCGGCGGCGAGCGCATCCTGATCGACTGCGGCGAGGGGACGCAGCGCCAGCTCGTGCGCTCCGTCGGGCTCGCCGACCTGACCGACGTGTTCCTCACCCACCTGCACGCCGACCACTGGCTCGGCCTGCCGGGGATGCTGAAGTCCTTCGAGCTGCGCGACCGCGAGAAGCCCCTGACGGTGCATGGACCCCCCGGCACGACGGCGCTGCTGGAGCGCATGCGCCCGGTCTACGGCCGGCCGCGCTACGGCCTGACGTTCCGCGACCTCGAGCCCGACGAGGCGATCCGCCGCGACGACCTGCAGATCGTTCCCTTCGCCGTGCGCCACCGCGGCACCGCCTTCGGCTACGTCCTCGTCGAGGACGCGCGCCCAGGCCGCTTCGACGCCGAGCTCGCGGCGCGGCTCGGCGTGACGCCGGGCCCAGACTTCGGGCGTCTGCAGCGCGGTCAGACCATCGCCGGCGTCTCGCCCGAGCAGGTCGTGGGGCAGCCGCGCCGCGGCCGGCGCGTCGTCGTCACCGGCGACACCGCGCCCACCGATGCGGTCGTGGTCGCCGCGCATCGCGCGGACGTTCTCGTCCACGAGGCGACGTTCGCGCACGAGGAGGCCGACCGCGCCGCGCAGACGCTTCACAGCACCGCCCGTCAGGCCGCGCAGGTGGCGGCCGACGCCGACGTCCGGCTGCTCGTCCTCACGCACCTCTCGTCGCGCTACTCCGGCGGCGAGATCCGCGATGAGGCCCGCGCGGTGTTCGCCGACACCGAGGTCCCGCGTGACTTCGACACCGTCGAGATCCCGCTGCCCGAGCGCGGCGAGCCCGAGCTCGTGCGCTGAGCGCGCTCGCCACGGCTGCGTACGCGGCTCAGACGGACGTGCGAACTTCCAGCACCGGCACGCGCGTGGGCAAGGGGGACCCCCCGGCAGGCTCCGAAGTGACAAGCACCTGATCGAAGCGGCGGACGTCCGCGAGCAGCCGTGCGCGCGCTGCTCCGCGCGCGTCGACCGCGAGCGCTGCCCCTGCCGGCTGCGGCACCTGTCGATCCTTGCGCACCCAGACCTGGTAGATCCGGCCGGCGCCGGGGCTCTGCATCCCGCGAACCTGCAGCTCTGCCCGCCCGCCGCGGATCTCGAGCGCCACGGTCGCGCCGCCCGGCAGGGTCCGCTGGATCTGCGTGAGGACCACGTTCTCCTTCGGCGCGCCTGAGCCCAGCCCGCCGGCCAGCAGGCCGCCACCGACGGCGACGAGCAGCAGGACCGAAGCCAGCGCGGTTGCCACGACGCGTACCGGTGGGCGCAAACGCACCAGCGACCGTCGATCGCGATTCGGACGCGGGCGCCCGGATCGGGTGGGCTCGTAGGCGCCCTCACGGGCGGCCTCGAAGAGCGCGGCCTCGGCGCGAACAGGGCCCATCACGCGATCCTTGACGGTAGGCGTCGGGGCTCGCGCTGGGACGTCCACGAGCAGCACGTCCGTGCGTTGGCGTAGCCGCTGCGCCATCGTTGCGCAGCGCGCGCACCGCGCAAGGTGCTCGGCGATCGCCCGAGCCTCACCGTCGGGACACGCGCCCAGGACGTAGGCGGCGAGCAGCTCCTCGCAGTGGTCGTCTTCGTGCCTCATGCCGCCTTCGAGAGCTGCCCCTGCAGTTTCTCCAGGCCAAGCCGCATCCGGCCCTTCACGGTGCCGAGGGGAAGTTCGAGCCGGTCGGCGATCTCGGTGTGCGAGTAGCCCGAGTAGAACGACAGCTCGATGACCGCCCGCTGGCTGTCGGGCAGGCCGCGCAGCGCTCTGCCGGTGGCGTCGGCCTGGATCCGGTCAAGCGCCTCGCCGTCGGTGCTGTCGCCGCCCGGCATCCGCTCCGCCAGCGCGTCGTCGTGGATCTGGCGGTCGTCGTGGCGTCTGCTGCGACGGATCTGGTCGATCGCGCGGTTGTGGGTGATCGACAGCATCCAGGAGCGAACGTTGCCGAGCTTCGGGTCGTAGCGCCCGCCGGAGCGCCACACCGACAGAAAGGCGTCCTGGCAGATGTCCTCCGCCTGCGCGGTGGAGCGGACCATGCGGCGGCAGAGCCCGTACACGGCGGCGACATGGCGGTCGTAGAGGATCTCGAACGCCCCAGCGTCGAGGTCGGCGACGAGTCGCATCAGCTTCTCGTCGGACAGGCGAGACAGCTCATCGGGGGCGTGGCGCATGTCTCCTCCTACGGGGCGCCCTGCACGCCGGATGCATCAGCAGCCGCGTCGGCGACTTGTGATCCAGCCCGGCTCGTCGGGGCGCTCAGCCGACAACCATCACCTCAAGAGGAGTCTCATGAATCGCAAGATGTTCACACTGCTGCCGGTCCTGGGCGCCATCGCCGTCGGCGTCAGCGCCTGTGGCGACAGCGACACGGCCACCAGCGAGCCCGCCCGCGCGGCGTCAACTCCGCAGGTGACGTTCACCTCGCCGAGCAAGGGCGACGAGGTCGGCTCGAAGTTCACGGCGAAGATCGACATCTCCGGCTTCGAGCTCGATCCCGCCAACGTCGGCAAGGAGGCCGTCGAGGGCGCCGGGCATCTGCACTTCTCGCTTGACGGCGGCAAGTACGACAACGCCAAGTTCTCCGGCGCGAACGGCAAGCTCGCCGAGCAGCTCGGGACCGACGGCAAGTACAGCCCCTCCGTCACGCCGGAGATCACCTACAGCGACATTCCCGCCGGAAAGCACACGCTCGTCGTCGACCTCGCCAACAACGATCACTCCGACAGCGGTCAGAGGGCCACGACGACGTTCACCGTCGCAGGTGCGCCTGCCAAGAGCGCCGCGAAGGACAAGACCGGCGCCAACGGCGAAGCGGTCTCCTTCAAGGACGTCAAGACGAGCGCGGACGGTTTCACCGCCGACGTCGCGCTCAGCAACGTCGAGCTCGACGCCAAGGCCGTCGGCAAGCAGGCCGAGGCCGGACACGGCCACCTGCACTTCGAGCTCGACGGCGGCAAGTACGACACGTCGAAGCACTCGGGCGCGAACGGCAAGCTGGCCGAGCAGCTGGGCACCGACGGGAAGTACAGCCCCTCGGTGGCGCCCACGATCACCTACGAGAACCTCCCGAAGGGCAAGCACGTCCTGAAGGTCTACGTGGCCAACAACGACCACTCCGAGAGCGGCGCCGTCGCCACTCGGACGATCACGGTCAGCTGATGCGCGCAGCGGCCGCCAGCACGCGGGGCCGTCGGTCGGCGGCGGTCATCGCCACGCTCACGCTGAGCGTGGTGGTGACCGCCTGCGGCGCAAGCGGCGAGGAGCGGCAGACCGCCGCCGCCCCGTCTGCGTCGCAGCCCGCCGGCACGACGATCGACATGGTCGATCTGGCCTTCGAGCCACGCGCGCTCACCGTGCAGCGCGGGCAGACCGTGACATTCCTCAACCGCGGAAAGGTCACCCATAACGCGAAGGGAGCCGACTTCTTCTCGCGGGTGGTCGAGCCGGGTGGTTCGTACCGCCACACGTTCAAGCAGGCGGGAACCTTCCGCTACGTCTGCACCTTCCATCCCGGGATGGACGGCACGGTGACGGTGAAATGAGCGTGCGCCTACGAACACGTCTCGATCGCGTTGTCGCGTTGCTCGGTGCGGCGCTCATCGTCGTCGGCGGCGTCGTGTTCCTCATCCAAGCCGGCCAGAGCAGCAACGCCCCGGCCCAGCAGGCGACTGCGCCGCCCGAGCCGCTCGACCAGGTGTCGATCAGAGACTTCCTGTTCAAGCCGCCGGCGATCACCGTTCCGGTCGGCACGACGATCACGTTCACCAACGAGGACGCGGCGCCGCACACCGCGACCTCCGGTGCCTCTCCGACGGCGGACGGCGTGTTCGACACCGGCATCCTGAAGCAGGGTCAGGGCAAGGCCGTCAAGCTCGCGAAGGCCGGCACGTTCGCCTACTACTGCGAACTGCATCCGTTCATGAAGGCGACGGTGATCGTGACGTGAGACCTGCATTCGCTGATGTGCTGCGTTACCTCGGCGCGCTCGCGACGATCGTCGTCGGCGCCGTGCACCTGCAGCAGTACGCCGACTTCATCTCCGACGTTCCCACGATCGGGGTGCTGTTCCTGCTCAATGGCCTCGGCGCGGGCGCCGCCACGATCCTGCTGGCGACGCGGCACAGCGCGCTCGGCGCGCTCGGCGCCGTCGCCCTGTCGGCGGGCGCGCTCGTGGCGGTGCTGATCTCGATGACCGACAAAGGCCTGTTCGACTACATCGAGCCGACGTGGCGCACCGCGGTCGTCGTCTCCGTCGTCGCCGAGGCCGCCGCGGTCGTGCTGCTGCTGGCGTATCTCGCGATACGAAGGGCGCCCGAGCCCCCGCGGGTCGACTGGACTGCGACGTAGGGCAGCTCAGGCCGGCCGCGAGGATCAGACTCGCGGCCGAACGACCCGCCGGGCCCGCTGCTATGGTCGCGGGCACCGCTCCACCCTCCTTTAACCCGGTCCTGTGAGGCCAGGAAGGACACACATGCCAGCCAGCAAGGTCGTCCTCGACGGCGAGGACATGCGGCGAAAGCTCACGCGCATCGCGCACGAGATCGTCGAGAACGGCGGTGAGCCCGAGCAGCTTGCGCTCGTCGGCATCCACACCCGCGGCGCCGTGCTCGCGGCCCGGCTGCAGGAGCTGCTCGCCGAGCTGCACGACATCGAGGTGCCGCTCGGCGACCTCGACATCGCCTTCTATCGCGACGACGTCACGCTGCGCAGCGGCGCGCCGGTCGTGCACGCGACGCACCTCGACTTCGACATCGACGGCCGGACGATCGTGATCGTCGACGACGTCATGTACACCGGCCGCACGGTGCGCGCGGCGATCGAGGCGCTCTTCGACTACGGCCGGCCGGCGCGCGTGCAACTCGCGGTGCTCGCCGACCGCGGCCATCGCGAGCTGCCGCTGCGCCCCGACTACGTCGGCAAGAACCTGCCGACGGCACGCGGCGAGCGCGTCAACGTGCAGGTCAGCGAGATCGACGGCGAGGACTCGGTGACGATCGCCGACCGTCCGCGCGACACAGAAGCATTCGCCCACCCGGAGGTCCCCCTGTCATGAGGCACCTGCTCTCCATCGACGACCTCACGCGCGACGACATGGAGCGCATCCTCGATCGCGCCGCGGCGTTCGAGGAGGTCTCCGATCGCGACATCAAGAAGGTGCCGGCGCTGCGCGGGCGCACGGTGCTCAACCTCTTCTACGAGGCCTCGACGCGCACGCGCTCGTCCTTCGAGCTCGCCGCCAAGCGGCTGAGCGCCGACGTCGTGAACTTCTCGGCCGGCGGCTCGAGCGTCGAGAAGGGCGAGTCGCTGAAGGACACCGTGCTGACGCTGACGGCGCACTCGCCCGACGCGATCGTCATCCGCACGCCGTACGCGGGCGCCGCCGCGCTCGTCGCGGGCTGGACGCCGGCGGCGATCGTCAACGCCGGCGACGGCAAGCACGAGCATCCGACGCAGGCGCTGCTGGACGCCTACACGCTGCGCCAGAAGCTCGGGTCGCTCGACGGTCGCAGCATCTGGATCGTCGGGGACGTCGCGCACTCGCGCGTGGCGCGCTCGAACATCCTCGCCTTCCGCAAGATGGGCGCAGACGTGACGGTCTGCGGGCCGCCGACGCTGATCCCGCGCGGCATCGAGGCCCTCGGCTGCGCCGTGCGCTACGACCTCGCCGACCTGCGCGAGGCCGACGTGGTCTACGCGCTGCGGATGCAGCACGAGCGCATGGACCAGAACTTCGTGCCGAGCCTGCGCGAGTACGCCGCCAACTACCAGATCAACGGCCGCCGGCTGGGCCCGCACCAGGTGCTCATGCACCCGGGCCCGGTCAACCGCGGCGTCGAGCTGTCGGGCGAGGTGGTCGACTCGCCGCAGGCGGTCATCACGATGCAGGTCAAGGCGGGGGTGGTCGTCCGGATGGCGGTGCTCTACGAGGTCCTGGCCGGCTCCGCGAGCGATTTGCGCCAGAGGCCCCCGCGTCCGACCGAGCCCCAGCTGGCGTCGATGGCGCTGACCCGACCGGGGCCGAGGCAACAGGAGGATGACCGATGAGCATCCTGGAGCCGACGCGAACCGGCGCCTCCGGCGTGCGCCTCGTCAGCGCCCCCGCGCGCCCGGCCGATGTGCTGCTGCGCGACGTCCACGCGCTTGATCCGCGGACGGGACTCGACGATCGCCGCGACGTGCTCGTGCGCGGCGGCGCGATCACCGAGATCGGCGCCGCCGGGACGGTGACCGCGCACGAGGGCTGTGAGATCATCGCCGGCGCCGGGCGCCATCTGTTCCCGGCGTTCGTGGACCCGCACGTGCATCTGCGCACGCCCGGACAGGAGCACAAGGAGGATCTGGAGACCGGCACGCGGTCGGCGGCGGCGGGCGGCTACTGCGCAATCATCGCGATGCCGAACACCTCCCCCGTCACCGACAGCCCCCCGATCCTCGGCGCGCTGCTCGACGCCGCAGCGCGCGAGGCGCGTGTGCCGATCGGCTTCATGCCGGCGATCACGCGCGACCTGCAGGGCACCGAGCTGACCGACATGGCCGAGCTGCGTGCGCTCGGCGCCGCGGGCTTCACCGACGACGGGCGGCCGGTCACCGACGCCGGCGTCGTTCGCCGGGCGCTGCAGTACCAGCGCCTGTGCGGCGGTGTCCTCGCGCTGCACGAGGAGGACCCGGCGCTGTCGGGCAGGGGCGCGATGCACGAGGGCGTCGTCAGCGCGCTGCTCGGCGTCGCCGGCATCCCCAGCGTGAGCGAGTCGACGATGATCGCGCGCGACTGCGCCCTGGCCGGGTACGACGGCGCCCGCATTCACATCCAGCATCTGTCGGCGCGCGAGTCGGTCGACGCGGTCGCGGCCGCCAAGGCGCGTGGCGTCGCGGTGACGTGCGAGGTCAGCCCGCACCACCTGACGATGACCGACGAGGACGTGCGCACGCTCGACACGCGCCGCAAGATGAACCCGCCGCTGCGGGGCGAGGAGGACCGCCAGGCGCTCATCGAGGGTCTGCGTGATGGCACGATCGACTGCATCGCCACCGATCACGCACCGCACGCGCGAGACGAGAAGGACGTCCCGTTCGAGCAGGCGCCGATGGGCACGACCGGCCTGGAGACGGCGTTCTCTGCCGTCTACACCGACCTCGTCGTGCCCGGCACGCTCTCGCTCCAGCTCGTCGTCGAGAAGCTGACGGCGGGTCTCGGCCTGCTCGGCCTGTTCGTCCCGACGATCGCGGCCGGCGAGCCGGCGAACCTCGTCCTCGTCGACCTCGACGCCGAGTGGATGGTGGGCGAGAGCGGCTACGAGAGCCGCTCGGAGAACTGCTGCTTCGCCGACCGGACGCTGCGCGGGCGCGTGCTGCTGACGGTTGCCGCGGGCGCGGTCGCCTACCGGGAGCGTTCGACGCTGCTCAGCCAGGTGGCGGCCGGCGGGGACCGCCTGTGAGCACCGCGGCGACGGCCTACGTGCTGCTCGAGGACGGCACCCGCTTCGACGGCATCGCCGTCGGCGCGGGCGCCGGGGCCACCGGCGAGGTCGTCTTCACGACGGGCATGTCGGGCTATCAGGAGTCCGTCAGCGACCCGAGCTTCGCCGGGCAGATCATCACGTTCACCTATCCGCACATCGGCAACTACGGCATCTGCGACGAGGCGATGGAGTCCGATCGGATCTGGGCGCGCGCGGTGATCATGCGCTCGGCGATG
>DASYVZ010000608.1:0-9001 GCA_035936515.1 Solirubrobacteraceae bacterium
CCACACTTGCTGCAGCGCCTCGAGCCCGGTCGTCGCACCGGCAACACCGTGCATCTGCTCGAGCAGCTCACGGGGATCGGTGTCGTTGGTCGTCGCGATCCAGCGCAGCACGTCGCCCATCGTCAGCTGCCCCTGCGCGGCCCGTCGTCTTGCCCGACTGCGCCGGGGCGACGACCATCACCGACGCCCTGGGCTCGGCCGCCAACAGCCGGCGGGCGTGGCAACCGAGCACAAGGCGACCGCGCTCGGCCTACTTGACGTGCAGCTCGCGCAGATCACGGACCGTCGCCCACTGCGCACCATCTTCAGGCGTACGGATGCGCTGCAGGCGCAACAACAGCCGCGAGCGGCTGAAGGTGCGCGGCCTCACCACCACTTGCTTTCGCGCGCTCGGTCGGTTTCCGCCGTCCGGTCGAGCGCGTCGAGCGCCGCCATGTCCTCGTCGGACAGCGTGAAGTCGAAGACCTGGGCGTTCTCGTCGATGCGCTCCTGGTGGGTCGACTTTGGCAGGACGACGAGATTGCGCTGCAGGCACCAGCGCACGAGGACCTGCGCGGGCGTTCGCCCGAGGCGGGCGGCGATCTCGCCGACCGTTCGATCGCCGAGATGGCGGCCGGTGCCTAGCGGGCTGTAGGCCTCGACCGCCACCTGGCGCTCCTCACACGCGTCCAGCAGGCGGCGCCGGTACTCGAACGGGCTGAACTGCACCTGGTTGACGGTCGGCGGCGAGTCGGCGACCGCCAGGAGCTCGTCGAGCTCGGCGACGCTGTAGTTCGACACGCCGATCGAGCGGGCGTGCCCGCGCTCATGTGCGCGCTGCATCCCCTCCCACGCCCATGTGGAGCCGCCTTCTGGCCAGTGGATGATGTAGAGGTCCACGAAGTCGACGCCGAGCCGCTGCAGGCTCCGCCGCACCTCCGCCGCGGGATCCTTGCGGCGGGGGTAGAACTTGGTCGTGATGAACACGTCCTCGCGCGGCACGCCGCTGTCGCGCAGGGCGCGGCCCACGCTCTCCTCGTTGCCGTAGGCCTGCGCGGTGTCGATGTGGCGATAGCCCGCCTGCAGCGCCCAGCGCACCGCGTCTTCGCACTCGCGGCCATCGCGCACCTGCCAGACCCCGAACCCCAGCAGCGGGATCTCGTTGCCGTCGACGAGCACGCGCGCCCGTCCGTCTGCCGTCACGTCGCCTGCGGTCATCGAAACTCCTCGGTCGGAGAGCGCTCGTCTCCGAGCGTAGGCCGCCGACGCGACCGACCCACGATTCACGGAGTCGCTGCACCTCCTGCGGCCGCGCGCTCGCCGTCTCCGCAACAACGCCCAGTTGAGGAACTCAGGCTGCCCGACGCGCTCGCGAGCCGCCGGCGCCGACGCCGAGTCGGACGGGGATCCGTGCGCCCGTGCTGCGCGTGCCGCCGGCGTCATCGGCTTTCATCGGACGATGGTCGCCGAATGCGCGGCGCCGGCCCGCGCGCACGCCGTTGGCGATGACGACGACCTCGGCGAGCTCGTGGATCGCAACGACGGCGGCGAGGCCGAGCGCACCAGCCGCGGCAAGCGGGATCAGGGTGAGCAGGATCGCGCCGGACAGCAGCAGGTTCTGGCGCATGATCCGGTTTGCGCGGCGCGCGTGCACGAGCGTGTCGGGCAGGTGGCGCAAGTCGTCGCCCATCAGCGCGACGTCGGCGGCCTCGATTGCGACGTCGGTGCCGATCGCGCCCATCGCGATCCCCACGTTTGCGCTGGCCAGCGCGGGGGCGTCGTTGATGCCGTCGCCGACCATCGCCGTACGGCGCTCGCGCTGCAGGCGCTCGATGACGTCGACCTTGTCGGTGGGCAGCAGCTCGGCGTAGACCTCGTCGATGCCGGCCTGCGCGGCCAGTGCATGTGCTGTGCGTTCGTTGTCGCCGGTCAGCATCGCGGCGCGGATGCCGATTGCGTGCAGGCGTTGGACGGCGGTCCGGGCCTCGGGGCGCAGCTCGTCGCGCACGGCGATTGCGCCCAGCGTTTCGCCGTCGCGTTCGACGAGCACGACGGTGGCGCCGTCGCCTTGCAGCCGGCGGACCTCGCCGTCCACTGCGCCGGCGTCGATGAAGCCGGGACGCCCTAGGCGCAGCTGCCGGCCGTGCAGGCGGCCGACGAGCCCGCTGCCGGTGATCGCCTCGACGTCGACGGCGCTGGCGCCGTCGGGCGCGGCGGCGAGGATCGCCTGCGCGAGCGGATGCTCGCTGCGCCGCTCGAGCGCCGCGGCAACCTCGAGCAGCTCGTGCGGCTCGGCGCCGTCGACGCTGACGGTCGCGATCACCTGCGGGCGGTTGCGCGTCAGCGTGCCGGTCTTGTCCAGCGCGATCGCTCGTATCCCCGCCAGCGCTTCCAGGGCGGCGCCACCCTTGATCAGCACCCCCGACCGGGTGGCGGCGCCGATCGCCGCGACCACCGTGACCGGCACTGAGATCGCAAACGCGCATGGAGCGGCCGCGACGAGCACGACCAGCGAGCGCTCGATCCACGTGCCCGGGTCGCCGAACACGCTTCCCACGACGGCGACGAAGAACGCGGCGAGCATGACCCCCGGTACGAGCGGGCGGGCGATCCGTTCAGCCAGCCGTTGGCTGTGACCCTTGCGCTCCTGGGCCTGTTCGACGATCTGGACGATCCGTGCCAGCGAGTTGTCTTCGGTGCGCGCGGTGACCTTGATCTCGAGCGCGCCGCCGCCGTTGATTGCTGCGGCGAACACGTCCTCGCCGGGGCCGCGCTCGACCGGCACCGACTCGCCGGTGATCGCCGAGAAGTCCAGCGCCGAGCGGCCCGAGGCGACGACGCCGTCGGTCGCCACCCGCTCACCGGGGCGCACCAGCAGGCGGTCGCCGATCGCGAGCTCCTCCGGCGCGACGGTGACTTCGCCGCCGTCGCGCAGCACCGTCGCACGCGGCGGAACGAGGTCAAGCAGCGCGCGCAGCCCGCGGCGGGTCTTGGTCAGCGCGTAGCTCTCCAGTGCCTCGGAGATCGAGAACAGGAACGCGAGCGCCGCGGCCTCGCCCCACTCACCGAGGATCACCGCGCCGATCGCGGCGATCGCCATCAGCGTTCCCACGCCAAGCCGGCCGCGCAGCAGATCCCGAGCGGCCTGTGGGATGAACGTCAGGCCACCGGCGAACAGCGCCGCGACGTAGCCCGCCAGCGCGAAGGCGTGAAGGTCGGCTGTGCCGGCGGCGAGGCCGACCGCCAGCGCGGTACCGGCCATTGCCGACAGCCGGATCTCGCGCACGTCGCGCAGCCGCTGCGGGGTCGCAGCGGCGACGCGATGGTCAGCGTGCGCGCAGCACCCGTCGCTCACGGCGCCACCTCGGCGCTCGCGGCGAGAACGGCGTCCAGCAGTGCTCGCCCGGCATCGGTCAGCGAATAGAGGACCATCTTCCCGTCGCGCCGCGACTGCACGAGGCCGTCGCTGCGCAGGCGACGCAGGTGGTGTGAGACGAGGTTCTGTGGCCGCGCCGCCACCCACGCCAGATCGCACACGCACAGCTCGCCGCCCTCGCGCAGCGAGCTGGCGAGCATCAACCGCGTGGGGTCTGCCAGCGCGCCCGCGCGCGCCGCGGCCGCCTCGGCGGATGCGACGTCCAAGCGGGAGTGCCGCAGCGTCTCCGCCAGCGGCAGGTCGAGGCACAGCAGCTCACAGCGGTCGTCGGTCACCGGTGCTCATCCTAATGGACGTTGACGCGTTGCGATCAGGCCTCCCCGCGGTGCCAACCGTCGCGGGCGCGCAGAAGCTCCTCGATCCGCGGTCGCCGGCGCATATCGCACCAGGCGAGCGCGCCCGCGTTGCGCTCAGGGCGTCGTCTGCGTCACGGTCTGCTGCTGGGTGACCGTCTCCTGCTCTGTCACGGTGTTGGTCTCCTCTTCGATGACGGTCTCGGTCTCCTCCTGGATGACCGTGTCGGTCTCCTCGTCGGTGACCGTCCGCTCGACGGTGTCCGTTTCCGTCTGCGAGCGGACGACGATGACCCCGTTGACGCCGCGGTCGCGGTAGTTCTCCAGCGGGTCGTACATCGCGTGCTCGCCTTCGTCGAGCTCGACCGTCAGGCTGCCGGAGTCACCGGCCGGGATCTCGTTGCTCTCCTCGACTCCGTTCTGCGTCTCGACGGCGAGCTGGTGCGTGTGCTCGCTGTCGTTGTCGATGCGAAAGCGGATGGTCCCGGCGGCGACCTCGACTCGGGAGGGATCCAGCGCTGTGTCGGTGATTCGAAGCTGGACTTCCTCGTCAGGATCGGCGGTGACCTCGTCGGCGTCGTCACAGGCGGCGATGGCGACGGCGGAGAAGGCGCCGGCAGCGGTAATCATGATCGTCAGGAGAAGGCGTTTTATGGGCATATGGCGCTCCTGCCCGTTCTCCCGCGGTGCATGCGCCCTTATTGCGCCCTTATTTGCCGCGTTGCCGCGTTGCCGCTGCCATGCCGGTGCCGCCGTGAGTTCGCGGACACCGCGAAGCGCTTCAAGCGCGCGAGTTGCGGGACGATCACGCGTTAGCGCAGAAGGGCGGCGTGGTACTCGGATTCATGGCGACGCGCGTCGCTGCCGGCGCCCTCGCCCCCCGCCGCACTGCGGGAGACGCGCCCCGCCACATGCGCCCGGTGCGGACCTCGCCCTCCCCCCCACGACGACCTCCTGAGGAGGAATGCTCATGCTCATGCGCTTTGACCCGTTCCGGGAGATGGACCGGATCGCGCAGATGGCCAGCGAGGCGGCGCAGACGCCGCGCAGCTTCCCGCTCGACGCCTACCGTCGCGGCGAGGAGTTCATCCTGCAGTTCGACCTGCCGGGCGTCGACGCATCATCGATCGAGCTCACCGTCGAGCGCAACGTGCTCACCGTCAAGGGCGAGCGGCGCTTCGCGCGCCAGGAAGGCGACGAGATCATCGCCGCCGAGCGCCCGCAGGGTATCTTCACCCGCCAGCTGTTTCTCGGCGACACGCTCGACGGCGAGCGCATCAGCGCCGAGTACCACGACGGGGTGCTCACGCTGACGATCCCCATCTCCGAGCGCGCCAAGCCGCGCAAGGTCGAGATCTCGACGCAGGGTCGCCCGCAGACAGTCGAGGCCCGCAGTGGCCAGCACAGCGCGGGCAACGGCTCTCAGCAGGGCGAGATGGCGGAGAGCTCGCAGCGCTGATCAGCCGCATCCACGGTCGATCACACTAGCCGGGCGGCCTTCCGGCCGCCCGCGATCGGCTGTCGTCTCGCAGGAGCACAGCTCCGTCGACTGTCAACTGCTCAGCGCGACGAAGCCGGATAGATGACCTGCCCGGCCTCGACGACCGCGAAGAACGTCAACTCGTGCTTCGCGATACGCCCGTCGGAGCTGATGTGCAAGACCGTGTCGCCGCCGACGACGAGACGGTCCGCGATCAACCGGCGATGACAGCGCCACCACAGCGCCTCGGAGCACATCATCGCCGTGCGCCGCGCCGCGGCGATGTCGCGCAGTCGTGCCAGGCCCGCCGCGAAGTCGCCGCTCATCGCATAGTCGGCGTATCCGCGAAAGGACCTGTTTCGCCAGCCCTCGTTCGGAGACTGCGGTCGCGCCGAGCGCCAGCCGCCCAACTGCGGTAGATGCTCGTAGGCGATTCCGCGCGCCGGCAGGCTCTGGCCCAGGGCGTCGGCGTGGAAGTGCGGATGGCGCCGCGACCGGGGCACGGTACGGACATCCGCGACCTGGTCGATGTCATGCGCGAGCAGGAGCGCCAGAAACATCTCGGCGCAGTGCGTGGAGTGCCCGATGGTCCACACCACGAGGGTCGTCATGCGACACCGGCCAGCCGGCGCCGCAGCCGGCGCGGGCGCTGGCGCCGGCTGCGCGCGCTCGACGCGCGCTCCGTGTCAGTGATGATCACCGCCTTCTCCGTGCGCAGGTGCGGGCGCTCCCGCCGTTCGCAGGCGAAACTCGCGCATCTGCATGATCTCGAGGGTCTGGGAGGCCGTGATCTGCTCGGCGAGCTTCCGCGTGCGGATCCCTGTCCCCTTGGCGAAGAGCACCTCGGACATCGTGATCGCGCCCTGGTGGTGGGGAATCATCATGTCCACGAAGACGATGTCGAACGGATGGGCCCCGATGATGTGCGACATGTCGTGGTTCATCCCCATCTCCTCGGTCGTCAGGCCCAGCGACACCGGCCTGATGCCGCCGTCGCGAAGCTGGCTCGCGATCCGGCGCATCGTCGCGATCTCGGCGTTCTGCGAGCTGATGATGTTGGCGGCGAGGGTCCGGATGTAGTCGCTCTGGCCGTGCACGAGGGCGTACTCGGCCATCTCGACGGCGGCGACATGGTGCGGGATCATCTCCTCGACGAAGGCGAGATCGATGCCGTTGCCGCGACGGATCAACGTGCGCCCCGCCGACACGCAGCGCCAGTAGGCGGTGTACCTCGACCCCTTGATGCGCTTGCGGCTGAGGGTCGCGCAGGCGATCTGCGGCGAGCGCGACTTGGCCTGCGCCAGGCGCATCATCGCCTTGAAGCACTTGCCATACGACGTCGATCTGACGCCCGGCAGGCGCTGCTTGCTCTGGTTCTTGCAGCTGTCGGCGTACAGCCTGGGCGGCGATTGCGCGGAGGGTGAAGCCGCGCCAGCGGCCGGCGCGGCGACGGCCGCTCCGGCGACGACAGCCATGACGGCGATGGCGGCGACCCGCCCGCTGACCCCGTGCACAACGCCGCGCCCTGCCCGATCGGCTCCTCGCAACCAAACCACCTCCGAAATCGCTATGTGCCACGAGCCTAGCTGCGTCGGGCACGTAGATCGACCGGCAGCCGGAGCGCCTTTTGCGCGGCGTCACTCCTCCACAGAGCGCGGGAACAGCGCGATGAGCACGTCCGAGCAGCGGACCATGAGGCATGGGCCCTTCGGCGTGACCTCCCAGCAAGCGTGGCCGAAGCCCTCCTGCGGGATCGCGAAGGCGCCGAAGGTGCGGCTGTCGGTTCCGACGTACCAGACGTAGTCCGTCTCTCCGGGCGGCGCGTCGTCCTTGGGCTCGGCCTTCTGCAGCGCCCCGCTGAACATCGCGATCAGCGGGGCGCCGGGGCGCGCCGAGCGGACGGTGACCGTCCAGTAGTCCTGCAGGCGTCCTTGTAGGGCTGCGACGACGCCGTTGTGGTCGAGAGTGGTCTGCATCGGTTCATCCGCCGCCGGCCCACTCATCCTAGATCCCTACGCCGGCTTCGGCGGCGGCTCGCTGCGCCTAGTGCGACGCGGGCGGTTCGCGATCGGTGTCCGGCTCGCCGCCGTGGGGCTTGGGATCTTCCTGTGTCTCAGGCACGCTCGGCACGCGCGGCATGTCCGTCTTCGGGTCGCGTCCGCCGTACCCCCCCACCCCCGGGTCCACCTGCTCCCCGGCATCCTGGTCGTCTTTGGTCGTGTCGCCGACGACGTCCGGGTTGGGTTCGTCCTGACCGAACGGCGCCTTCGGCTCCTCGGTCCGTACCGCCTTGACCGGGGGCGGGTCGGACTCAGGCTTGGTCACGGGCTCGTCAGGCTGGCTCATGGGTGGCTCCTTCGTGTCCAGGGTTTCACCGGCGAGATCACGCCTTCATCCACAGCGCGTTGTGGACGGCGTTCGGTCCCGGGTAATGCTCATCCTCCATCGTCCTCAGCTTGCCGATCACGTCGACAGGCGCGCCGTTGCGCTCGGCGGCCGCTACCACCTCGTCCTTGTTCGCGGGCCACTCGATTCCCTCGGGGTACTTGGCTGTCACGTCGAGCGGCGTCTCTGGCATCCCGGCCTCCTGGGTCGTCGAGGTACGCTGGCGCGCGTACGTGTGCGCGACATAGAGCGCCGGTACCCAGAGCCCCGCGCTCGAAAACCGACCGAAGGACTTGACGCGGGTATATGCGTACGTCATATATGTAGCGGTGGAACCTCTCCTCCACACCTGGCGCCTCGCGCATTGGGCGCCAGCGAAGGCTTCGCGGTCCGTGACCCACGTCACGGGCCGCGTCGCCTGGCGCTGACGCGAGCCGCCGCGCACCGGGGGTCTCATGCCAACACGGGCGCGCCCCGGCCCGAGGGAGGACTACTCGATCGTGCTGCGTTGCAGCTCTTCGAGCTCCTCCCGGTAGGGGTCGCCGAGCTCCTCGAGGAACTCACGCGTGGCGCGGGCCTCCTGCTCGTCGATCTTCGACATCGCGAAGCCGACGTGGATCAGGACCCAGTCGCCGATGCCGACGCTGTCCTCCGTCTCAGCGAGCAGCCCGACGTTGACGTTGCGCCGCACGTTGGCGACCTGCGCCTTGGCGATGTGCAGGTCCTCGTCGACCCATTCGACAATCTGTCCGGGGATCGCAAGACACATGAGGTGACCCTTCTGATGGTAGATGCTGGGCAGGCAGGCGCCCGCCGCCGCCCGGTGTGCGTTGGCTCAATAGTTCTGGAACGCTGAGGATCCCGGAGCGACGTCCGAGCTCGTCCCGATTCCTGCAGGCTCGCGGTCGCGGTCGTCGTCGAAGGTCGACGCGGACTCCGAAAACCCCTTGCGCACCTTGAGGCGTTCGACCGCATCGACCATCGCGGCCTCACCGGCGGCGAGGTCGGCCTTGATCTCGCCGATCACGGGGCCGAGCGGCTCGGTCTTCTCGACGACCCCGCCGACGACCTCGAGGATCGTGTTGATGCGCGACCAGATCTGGCCGAGGAGGGTGACCACCGTGATGAGGAACGCCGCGATGACGACGACCGCCAGGCAGACCGCGATGAGCATGACCAACTGAGCTGCTTCCATGTCGTTCTCCTCTAAAGGTTGTCGACGGCTCGTGAGTAGCGCACGATCTCGGGAGCGGCCTGCTTGACGAGGTCCCTCGTCTTGAGCAGCTCACCGGTGATCTCGTCGAGGTGCGGCCCGAAGAGCGCACCGGATTCGATGATGTGGTCGGCGTAGCGCTTGATCTGGACGATCGGTATCACAACCTGGATCAGGATCGCGACCACGACCGGCAGGACGACCAGGACCAGAAC
>DASYVZ010000609.1:0-8914 GCA_035936515.1 Solirubrobacteraceae bacterium
GCGCTTCAGGATCCGCGACGCCGGCACCGGCGGCGCGCTGTATCGCTCGCTGCAGGCGCGCTTCCTGCACGAGGCGGCGGCGCTGCTCGGTGCGCCGCAGCTCGGCCACGCGGCGCTCGTCTGCGACGACCTCGCCGATGCCTGGCGGGCGCTCGCCGGAGCGCTCGGGGGCGGCGATCCAGCCTTGGCGCATCGCGTGAGCGGCCCCTGGGTGCAGCGCGTCCGCTCGCTCGAGCACCAGCATGTCGAGGCGCTCGAGGCGCACCTCAGCGTGCATCGATCGCTCGCCGCGTGAGATCGCAAGCCTGGCGCGCCGCCGGGCTTGACAGCTTTTTGGCCTAGCCTACGGGGGGCATGCGCGACTACACCTCCGCCATCCGCACCCATGTCGTCCTCTTCGAGGGCGGGATGGGCGCCACGCTCGAGCAGCTCGATCTGTCGCTCGAGCACGACTACAAGCTCCCCGGGCGCGCCCACGAGGCGCTCGTCCTCCATCGCGCCGACGTCATCGAGCACGTCCACGAGTCCTTCATCGAGGCGGGCGCCGACGCGCTGCAGACCGGCACCTTCCAGGCCAGCCGCCTGAAGCTCGACGAGTGGGGGCTCGGCGCGGAGACCCATGAGATCAACCGGCGTGCCGCCGAGATCGCGCGCAAGGTGGCCGGCGAGGGGCGCTTCGTCGCCGGCTCGATCGGGCCGACCGGTTATCTGCCCGCGTCCGACGACCCCACGCTCGGCGACATCTCCTTCCGCACGCTCGCCGACGGCTTCGCCGAGCAGGCCTTCGGCCTCGTCGAGGGCGGCGTCGACCTGATCCTCATCGAGACCGCGCAGGACATCCTCGAGGTCAAGGCGGCGATCTTCGGCGCGCGCGAGGCGATGAAGCGCGCCGACCGCGAGGTCCCGATCCAGACGCACGTCTCGCTGCTGCCCAACGGCGGCAAGATGCTGCTGGGCACCGACATCTCGGCTGTGCTGGCGACGCTCGAGGCGCTCGGCGTCGCCGCGATCGGCCTCAACTGCTCGACCGGCCCGGAGGACATGCGCGACGCGATCCGCTTCCTCAGCGAGTTCTCGCCGGTGCCGATCGCCTGCGTGCCGAACGCCGGCATCCCGATCCAGGGCCCCGACGGCGAGACGATCTTCCCCGAGGGCCCCGAGGAGTTCGCCAAGACGCTGGTCGAGTTCGTCGACCGCTACGACGTGAGCATCGTCGGCGGCTGCTGCGGCACGACGCCCGACCACATCCGCGTGCTCGCCGAAAGCCTGCGCGGACGGCGGGCCAAGCCGCGTCCGGTCCCGCGCGAGGTCCACGTCAGCTCGATGATCACCGCGACGCCGCTCGTGCAGGAGCCGCGCCCGACGATGGTCGGCGAGCGCGTCAACTCCCAGGGCTCGCGCAAGGCCAAGGAGATGCTGCTGACCGACGACTACGACGGGCTCAACCAGATCGCCGAGGACCAGGTCGACGGCGGCGCACACGTGCTCGACCTCTGCGTCGCGCTCGTCGAGCGCGACGACGAGGCCGACCAGATGCGGCGCGTCGCCGAGCGCGTGTCGCTCTCGCAGCCCGCGCCGATCCAGGTCGACTCGACCGAGCCCGAGGTCATCGAGGCGGCGCTCGAGCAGATCCCGGGGCGCGCGATCGTCAACTCGATCAACCTGGAGGCCGGCCGCGACAAGCTCGACCGCGTCGTGCCGATCGCGCTCGCGCACGGCGCTTGCCTGATCGCGCTGACGATCGACGAGGTCGGCATGGCCAAGACGGCGCAGCGCAAGCTCGAGATCGCCCAGCGCCTCAAGGAGCTGTGCTGCGACGAGCATGGCCTTGATCCGGAGGCGCTGATCTTCGACTGCCTGACGTTCACGCTGACGACCGGCGACGAGGAGTGGCGCCCGTCGGCGATCGAGACGATCGAGGGCATCCGGGCCATCAAGGAGCACATTCCGCTGGTCAAGACGTCGCTCGGCGTCTCCAACGTGTCCTTCGGCGTCTCTCCGCGGGCGCGGGCGGTGCTCAACTCTGTCTTTCTGCACCACTGCGTCGAGGCCGGGCTGGACCTCGCGATGGTCAACCCCAACCACATCACGCCGTACGGCGAGATCGGCGAGCAGGAGCGCAAGCTCGCCGACGACCTCGTCTTCAACCGCCGCGAGGACGCGCTCGAGGTCTTCATCGCGCACTTCGAGTCCCAGACGGAGGAGGCCGAGGACGAGAAGGCCGATCCGACGGCCGGCATGGAGCCCGAGGAGGCGCTGCACTTCCACATCCTGCGCCGCAAGAAGGAGGGCGTGGAGGACTGGATCGACAAGTGCGTCGAGAAGATCGGCGCGGTCCCGACGCTCAACGACGTGCTGCTGCCGGCGATGAAGGAGGTCGGCGACAAGTTCGGCGCCGGCGAGCTGATCCTGCCCTTCGTGCTGCAGTCGGCGACGGTCATGAAGCGCGCGGTGGCGCAGCTCGAGAACTACCTCGACAAGGTCGCGGGCTACACCAAGGGCACGGTCGTGCTCGCGACGGTGTTCGGCGACGTGCACGACATCGGCAAGTCGCTCGTCAACACGATCCTCACGAACAACGGCTACACGGTCGTCGACCTCGGCAAGCAGGTCCCGATCTCGACGATCCTCGAAGCCGCGCAGGAGCACGAGGCGACCGCGATCGGCCTCAGCGCGCTGCTCGTTTCGACCTCGAAGCAGATGCCGCTGGCCATCGAGGAGCTGCACACGAAGGGCCTCGAGTACCCCGTGCTGATCGGCGGCGCGGCGATCAACCGCGACTTCGGCCTGCGCGCGCTGTACCCGTTCAAGCGCGAGTCCGACGAGATCTACGAGCCGGGGGTCTTCTACTGCAAGGACGCCTTCGAGGGTCTCAACAAGATGGACCAGCTCATCGAGCCCGAGGGGCGCGAGGCGCTGCTGACCAAGACGCGCGAGGCGGCCGAGCACTTCCGCAAGTTCGGCAAGGACCCGCCGCCGCTCGTCACCGACGACGACACCGTGCGCTCCGCCGCGCGCACCGACCTGCGGATCCCGTCGCCGCCCTTCTGGGGGGCGCGCGAGATCGACGTGCCGATCGACGACATCTTCCCGCACCTCGACACGCACGTCCTGTTCAAGCTGCACTGGGGCGGGCGCGGCGTGAAGGGCGAGGCCTGGCGCAAGCTCGTCGGCGAGGACTTCCAGCCGCGGCTGGAGCGCATGTGGCGCGAGCAGGACTACCTGCACCCGCGCGCGCTGCTGGGCTACTTCCCCTGCTACAGCGAGGGCAACGAGGTCGTCGTGCTCGATCCCGACGACCGCGCGACCGTGCTCGAGCGGTTGGTCTTCCCGCGCCAGCCCGCGCATCACCGCATCTGCCTCGCGGACTTCTTCCGCCCGAAGGAGTCCGGCGAGATCGACGTCGTCGCGCTGCAGGCGGTGACGGTCGGGCCGGAGGTCACGGAGGTCATCACGGCGCTCGAGCAGGAGGGCGAGTTCGCCGAGCAGCTCTTCACGCACGGGCTGGGCGTCCAGGCCGCCGAGGGCACCGCGGAGTGGCTGCACTCGCGCGTGCGTGCCGACTTCGGCATCGGCCCGGCGGAGGGCCGGCGCTACTCGTGGGGCTATCCCGCCTGCCCCGAGCAGTCAGAGCACGAGAAGGTCTACCGCCTGCTGGACTGCCCGTCGATCGGCCTGTCGCTGACGGGCGGCTTCGCCGTCGAGCCCGAGCAGTCCACGCTGGCGATCGTCGCCCATCACCCGCAGGCCGTGTACTTCGGCATGAAGTCCGGCTTCCTGCCCAAGGACAAGGCGCCCGACGACATCATCGCGGGCTCCGATCGCGACGCGACGGTCCGCCGCGGCGACATCGACCCGCGCGAGGGCCCGCCAGAGGACGAGCCCGCGCTCGTCGGCGACGCGCAGGCGTAGCTGGCGCGTACGCGCGCGGACATCCGTATGAGAGTGGTCTGAGAGCAGGCGTCCCGGGGACCTCGGACGGGGAAGACCGTGACCACGTTCCTCAACACAGGAGGTCACATCGAAATGGTTGCCGACGTAGGACCCCCGATTTTCCTCATGGCGCTTGGCCTGATCCTCTGGCTCGCCGTGACCGCCAGCGTCGCGGGTATCTCCATCCAGACGATCGGCATGATCCTCTTCATCGCCGGGGCGATCTGGCTCGTCGTCGAGATGATCCAGGCGCGTTCGGCCGGCACCCGCGAGCGGGTCGTCGAGGAGCCCGTCGCCTACCGCGACCGCAGGATCTAGGCCGCCCTGTGCGTGGGCCCGCCGAGCGGGTCCTCGCGTGAGAAACGCAGCGACAGCGCCCGTGGCACCTGTGCCACGGGCGCTCGCTGTTGGTGGCAGCGAAGCTCCCGGAGGCGCATCAGTAGCGGCGCACCACGAGCTGCATCATCATGCCGCCGTAGAGCATCAAGAAGAGGGCGGTGAGCAGCAGCACCGGCGCGAGCTTGTCGACCGGCTGCCCGCCGGCGAGCGTCGTGAAGTTCTCGCGCTGGGACACGAGCACGGGGATGAGGTCCTCGCGCAGGTACGCGTCGAACTCCGTCATCGTGCGAACCGACGTGACGCCGTCGAAGCGCGTCATCTGCGCGGTGCCGGGGATCGCGTTCCAGGCGCGCGCGACGTCCGGCGTCGTCAGCAGCGCCTGAGCGAGGTCCGGCGTGCGCTTGCGCAGCGTCGCGACGACCTCCCTGCGCGACATGCGCAGCGCTCTGTCGAGGTACGCCAGCAGCTGCGGGACCTCCCGGCCGACCTCCGTCAACGAGATCGCGCTGAGCAGTGCCGTGGTCCGGGGCGCGCGGCGGCGCAGCGCGCGGCGCACGTCGGCCGTCCGCCGACCCGTGCGCCGCGCGACGAAGCGATACAGCCGTGGTGTCTCGCGCGCCGCACCGCCGAGCGGCGTCATGAGCGGATCGCCGAAGGCGATCGCCTCGTGGATCGTGTCGACCCCGTTCGCCACGCCGCGCACGCGCTCCTCGGTGAAGGCCGGCTCAAACGCCGTGATCATCTCCTGCGCGCCATTCAACCGCGGGAAGTACTGCGCGCCGACCACGACCAGGAGCAGGAGCACTCCGGTGGCGGCGACGACGCCCCACGACAGCTCGCCCGGTGCGATGTTGCGTGCCCGCTTGGCCCCCAGCACGCCGAAGGCCAGCAGCCCCAGGCCCAGGACGAGCAGCAGGAACGGGATGTAGCCGATCCCGCCGGCGGCGGCGAGGCTCTGGAAGTTCTCCTTCTGAGCGACGGTCAGCGGGACGAGGTCGTCGCGCAGGTACTTGCGCACGCCGGGCACCGTGCGGACGGGCTTGTCGCGGCTCAGCCGGGTCAGCCCGTCGACGCCGGGGACGTCGTACCACGTCTCCGACGTGATCGCCAGCGCCGTCAGCGACTGCGAGATGCGCGGGAAGTCGCGCTCGAGGATCGCCGCCAGCTCCTCCTCGGACATCCCCATGATCGTCGCGAGGTAGGCCGTCAGCCGCGGGATCTCGGCGGCGACGGCGTCGAGCGGCAACGCGCGCGTCAGCGCCTCCGTGTGCGGTGCCTCGCGCCGCAGGATCTTGCGCACCTGCGCCGTCGACAGGCCGAGCGTGCGCCGCAGGTAGCCGATCAGCCGCGGAACCTGCTCGCTCGCGCCGCCGCGCCGCGTCAGCAGGGGGTCGACGATGTCGACGTACTGCGACATCGTCAACACGCCCGCCCGGGTCCCCTCGACGCGCGCGTCGGTGAACGCCGGCTCGGCGGCGTCGATCATGCGTTGGCCGGCACCGAGCCGCGGGATCAGCGCCAGGGCGAACACGAGCGCCACGACGACGAGGCCTGCCAGTGCGACCCCGAGCCAGGCGCGCGACGCACCGGTCGACAGCAACTCCTTCATGCGAACGGTTCCACTTCCCCCAGGATCGACGGCGGGCGACGAGGACTCCGCCCTCACGAAGCGCGCGACCTTACACGGCCGTTGGCCCGGCTGCGACGAGCGCGAGCTTCTCGCTGCGCGACAGGCGCTTGATGCGCGCCTCCTCGCGGCGAGCGGCGCTGCGATCGGCCATCGGCTGGGCGAGCGCGAGCGACACCGGCAGCCGGCTCGCGGTGTAGCGGCTGCCACGGCCGCTGCGGTGCGCCGCCAGGCGGCGCTCGAGATCGGATGTCCACCCGCAGTACAGCGACCCGTCGCGGCACTGCAGGAGGTAGACCCAGGCGCCGGTCATCACCGGGGTGCTTCGACGTCGCACGTCGCGATCATCCCGGTGCGCGCCGACGGGCGCGCGAACTATGATCGCGCGCTCGTGCGTCGACCGCGGGCTCTCGTCACCATCGGCCTGGCGGCTTGCGCGCTGCTGGCCATGCTGCTGCCCGCCGTCGCCGCCGCGCAGTCCGACGCCCCGCCGCTGGCGATCGGCCTGACCGAGAGCGACCCGCGCCTGCTCGTGCCGACCGGACCGACGTGGCGCACGACGACGAAGATCGTCGCGCTCAAGCCCGCCTACGTCCGCGTGCTCGTGCCCTGGGAACGGCTGCAGCCGATCCGCGGCCGCAAGCCCAACTGGGACGCGCCGCCAATCGGCTGTCCGAGGATCAATCCCGGCTGCCGCAGCGACCGTGGCATGCGGGCGCTGCTGACCGCGATCAAGCGGCGCCAGGCCGAGGACGGCGGCTGGAAGATCCTCGCGGTGCCGTACTTCACCCCGCTGTGGGCGCTGCGCGGCCCCCCGCGCGGCTGTCAGAAGGCGCGCCACCGCCACGCCCGCGCACAGATGCCGCGGCTTGGCGCGTACCGCCACTTCTTGCGCGCCCTCAACGCGCTCGCGGACAAGGTCGGCGTGAAGATCGACTTCATCACGCCGTGGAACGAGCCCAACCACCCCGCGTTCCTGCAACCGCAGCGCGCGCGCTGCAGCGTGAGATCGCCAGCGGTCGCACCGCGCGCGTACGCGCGGCTCGTGCGGACTGCCGTCAAGGAGCTGCGCTACGGGCAGAGGATCGTGCTCGGCAGCCTCGCCGGGCTACAGCGGCCGCGGGTCTACGGCGCCGGCGTCGCGGAGTTCATCCGCGGGCTGCCGCATGACGTCGCCTGCATCCAGGCCCCCTTCGCCCAGCACGCCTACATCGGCGCGCCGGGCCGCAACGGGCGCGCTCCGCGCGCCGCCTCGGTCGCCAGCGCGGCGCGCCACGGGCTGCTCGACGGGGTCATCGCCGCACTGGACGCGGAGGGCTGCGGCCACGAGAAGCCGCTGTGGATCGCCGAGACCGGCACGTTCGACCACCGCTGTGAAGCGATGTCGGCCGCGCTGCGGTCGTGGGCGATGCACGATCGCATCGACGCCGCCTTCCAGTTCACGTTCCGCGAATCGCGCGACTATCCGGTCGGCCTCGTGAGCCCGTCGCTGCGCGACACGCACCGCTCCTATCGCGCGTGGGGCGCCTTCGCCGGCAGCCCGCCGCGGCTGCCGGCGGATCCGTGCTGACCCGGCGTCGCGATCGCATCTAGGATCGCACTCGATGACCGACACCGATGACCCCGCCGCGATCTTCCGATCGCTTACGAGCCGCTTCAGCGGACGCCTCGACGTCAAGCTGACGAGCGGCCCCGACGACGCGCCGCTGCTGAAGGCCTCGGGCCAGAGCTTCGCGATGCTGCACGGCGGCAAGCTCGTCGTGCGGCTGCATCCCGCGCGCTGCGCCGAGCTCGTCGACGCCGGCAAGGGACGGCTGTTCGTCCACGACGGCCAGCCGCAACAGGACTGGCTCGTCGTCGAGGGACTCGACGCCGCGGAGTGGAAGGGGCACACGATGGAGGCGCTCGGCTTCGCCAAGGGCTGACGAGGCGGCGCAGGTCGCAGGCGTCAGGCGAGCTCGCGCGCCTCGCTACGCCCGAACGACGCCGCCGGCGCGAGCTCGACCGGTGAGCTGTGCATCGCCCGCAGGCGCACCTCGCGCCAGGACAGCCCCTCCTTGACGAGCGCCGGTGCGCCCATGACGACCGCCGTCGCGATCTCCACGGACTGCAGGATGATCCCGAACGCGAGCGCCTCCGCGTAGCCGACGCCGTAGGCGGCCAGCACCGCGACGCAGGCCGCCTGGAAGATGCCGATGTTCGACGGTGTCGCGGGCAGGACCGCCGTGACGTTGACGGCGAAGAGCACTGCGGCGGCCGCGCCGAGGCCGGCGGGCTCGTCCAGGCCGAGGGCTACCAGCAGCACGTAGCACGAAAGCCACTGCACGACCCAGGCCGAGAGCTGCGCCACCGTCGCCACCGCGCCTCGCCGCGGCCGGCGGAACACCGCCAGGCCGCCGCGCAGCTGCACGAGCGCCGCCCGAGCCTGCGCGACGAGCGCCCCCGCGCGGTGGAAACTGGCACCGAACGCGGCTCGCCTCGCGCGGTCGGCATCGCCCCATTCGGAGCGTTTGGTCTTGCCCGAACGCAGCAGCGCCGGCGCCAGCAGCAGCGAGGCGACGATCGCCAGCGGCGCGACCGCGACGACGAGCAGCGCCGTGTGGTGCGTGAAGACATCGACGGTCGTGAACATCACGATCCCGAGCACGACCAACGCGACGATGTTCAGCAGCGTCTGCGAGACGATCGTGCCGAGCACGACCGGCAGGTGCTCGCGCGCGCTGCCGATGCGCCGCGCGACGACGAACGCGCGCGACGGCTCGCCAAGGCGGGCGGGCAGCGTTGCGGACATGAGCACGCCGATGAACGTTCCCTGTAACGCGTCGCGCAGCCGCACCCGGCCGCGCGGCAGCGCCGCCTGCAGGATGGCGTGCCAGGCGAACGCGCGCAGCACCATCGAAAAGCACATGAGGCCCAGCCCGAGCAGCACCCACGGCGGCGCGGCGTTCACCAGCGCGTGTGCGAGCCGGTCGGTGCCGATGCGCTGCAGCGCGATGACCGCCAGCGCCGCAGCGA
>DASYVZ010000610.1:0-9852 GCA_035936515.1 Solirubrobacteraceae bacterium
GCCGGGGCGACATCCGCTACCGCTTCGTGTTGGATATGCCCGACAAGCTGACGGCCGAACAGGAGGCTGCGGTGGACGATCTGGCGAAGGTCTTCAACGGAAACCCGCGCGCGGGGCTGTTCTCACGATGAGCACACGCCGCCGCACGACGACGACGACCACGACGACGACGCGGATCGAGGTGTCCTCCGATCGCGGGGTGTTCATGATCTCGGTCGCCGCCGAGCTCGCCGACATGCACCCGCAGACGCTGCGGATGTACGAGCAGCGCGGCCTGATCGAGCCCAAGCGGTCGCCGAAGGGCACGCGCCTGTACTCCCACCAGGACGTCGAGCGTCTGCGCCGCATCCAGCAGATGACCGCCGAGCTGGGCCTGAACCTGGCCGGCGTCGAGCGGGTGCTCGAGCTCGAGCACCAGCTCGCGCGCGCGCGCCGCCGCGTGACGGTGCTCGAACGCCGCCGCGCCGAGCTCGAGGCCGAGATCGCGGCGCTGGAGGGCAAGCGCGAGGAGGTCAAGGCGGACATCGTGCGCTACGAGGGCGCCAAGGGCGCGGCGCTCGTGCGCCTGAAGGACGTCAAGCCGTTCGCGATCCCGATCCAGCGGCGGTAGAACATCCGTCCAGCTTCGCTCGTCAGGAGCTCTCACAGAATGCAGCGTGCCGATAAGCCGCACATGGGTCGTATGCGCGCGCTCGCTGTGCTCACCGTGATCACGGCCGTGATCGCCGTTCCGTCGATCGCCAGCTCGGCCCCTGTGCGCGAGCACAGCTACATCGTCGTCTTGAAGGCGGGTGCGAACTCCAAGGCCGCCGCCGCCGATCACCGCGCGCGTCATGGCGCAGACGTCAAGCATGTCTACCGGCACGCACTCAGCGGCTACGCGGCCCGGGTCTCGCGGCGCGAGCTCGCCGAGCTGCGATCGGATCCGCGCGTGGCCTATGTCGAACCCGACGGCGTGGTGCGAGCGTCCGCCACGCAGTCGAGCGCGACCTGGGGCCTGGATCGCATCGACGCCCGTTCGGGGCTCGACGGCACGTTCACGTATCCCACGACTGCCAGCGCCGTGACGGCGTACGTGATCGACAGCGGCCTGCGCTATACGCATGCGCAGTTCGGTGGACGAGCGACCTTCGGCTACGACGCGTTCGGCGGCGACGGCGGCGACTGTGACGGCCACGGCACGCACGTGGGCGGCACCATCGGCGGGACCATCCACGGCGTCGCGAAGGAGGTCAAGCTCGTCTCGGTGCGCGTCCTGGACTGCGAGGGCAGCGGTACGTACTCGGGTGTCCTGGCGGGTCTCGACTGGGTGACGAGGCACAAGCAGCTGAACGGAGGCCCCGCCGTGGCAAACATGAGCCTGGGCGGCTCGCCCAGCAGCACCATCGACGCGGCGGTGCAGTCGTCGATTGCCGCAGGTGTGACCTACACGGTGGCCGCCGGCAACGGCGACGCGAACGCCGTCGAAGAGGATGCCTGCCTGTCGTCTCCGTCCCGGCTGCCCGACGCGCTGACGATCAGTGCCACCGACCAGAACGACAGCAAGATCACGTGGTCGAACTTCGGCAGCTGCGTCGACTGGTTCGCGCCCGGCCAGCAGATCACGTCGACCGGCCATACCACCGACACGGGACTCGCCAGGATGAGCGGCACGTCGATGGCGGCGCCACATGTCGCCGGCGCGGCCGCGCTGTACCTGCAATCGAATCCGTCCGCATCGCCACAGGCGGTGCGCGCGGCGCTCTACGAGGACCTCACCAAGTCGATCGTCACGAACTCGAAGACCACGAACAATCATCTGCTCTACGTCGCCAACGCGGTCGGTCCCGTCACGAACACGCCGCCCGTCGCGCGCTTCGGCTTCACCTGCACAGGACGCGGATGCACGTTCGACGCCTCGCCGTCAACTGACGCCGAAGGTCCGCTGACCTACGCCTGGAGCTTCGGCGACGGCTCGTCCGCAACGGGCGTGAGGCCGTCGCACACCTATGGCGCCGACGGCACGTACACCGTCCGGCTCACGGTCACGGACGGCGGCGGAGCCAGCGCGACGACGTCGCAGACGTTGACGATCAACACGCCCGAGCCGGCCTTGGCGTCCCCGACCGCCACCGCCCCGGCGATCGCCACCTCCCCGCCCGCCACCACGACCGCGCCGCCGCCGCCGCCGCCGAGCGTCGCCGTCCCGGCGGCGAGTTCGCTCCCGGCGGGCTGCGGCGACTTCACGCCGAAGCTCTCGCTGGCGCGGGCCACCTATGACGCCGCGAAGCGCACGATCTCGATCCTGGCGCCGATCACCAAGCTCGCCTCGGGCTCGGCCCGGATCACGCTGCATGCCGCGGGGACCAAGACCGCGTTCGACGCGCCGATCGACAGCGCCAACGGGCTCATCCGCGTGACGCGCAAGATCACGGCCGCTCAGGCGCGGCTGGGGACGGGGATCCTCACGATCCACTACCGCGGTGACGCCGACACGCGCCCTCAGACCGTGCGCCTGCGCGCAGCCAACGCCCAGGCTCGGCTGCGCATGTCGCGCCCGACGATCACCGCGGACGGCCGCCTGCGAGCCAGCGGAACCGTCACCAGCCGAGCTCGCGGCCTCGTTCGCGTGCAGCTGGAGTACGCCAACCGCTCCGATGGCGCCACGGTGGTGCTCGAGCGCACGGCTCGGGTCGTCGACGGACGCTGGAGCCTGAACGCTGCGCTCTCGCCGGCGATCCGCTCGCAGATCGCCCAGCGCTGCGGCACGCTGCACTCCTACACCCTGTTCACCGGCTACCTCCAGCAGCGCATCCGCGGCGAGATGCGCGCCTTCCAGGTGCTGCCGCCGCTGTAGCGTTGAGGAACGGGCGTTGTCGTGCCGGGCGCGTCATGCTGCACCGCGATGCGATCGCGCCGCACGCTCATCTGCGCACTGTGGGTGCAGTGCGCTGTGACGGCGGCCGGCTGCGGCGGGGACGGTGGCTATGAGCAGCCGACGGCCACCGCGCCACAACCGCCGCCACCGCTGGCGAGCGATGATTCGCCTGCCGGCGAGCCGGCGCTGCCCACCTGCGACGCGGCGCGGATCACCGAGCGCGGCGGCCGGCAGGGCACCTGCGTCATCGGCAACGTGACGCGCACCGTCGCAAACCGCGCCCGGCCACTCGTGCTCGACGACGAGATCGCGATCCGCCTCGAGGATCTCGTCGTGAGGCCGCGAGCCAGCCACCGCATGGTGATGGTCTCGCTGCGGGTCGAGAACCTCGGAGCGCGCTCGTTTCGCTGGCCGCGCAGCGCGCCGCAGATCGCGCTGTGGCTGGGCGACCGCCTGCGCCCACAGGATGCCGACGAGCGTTCGCTGGCACTCGAGGCGCTGGGCGCCGACGCAAGACCGAGCGTCGCGTTGGCTCCGGGACGGATGGCGACCGTCGCCGCCGGCTGGCGACTGTCACCCGCCGCGGCTGCTCGGCTGAGGGACCGCGGCAGCGCGATCATCGTCGTCCCGCCGCACGACGGCGGCCGGCAGGTCAAAGAAGCGCTGCGGATCGGCGTGCTGCGGCTGTGGAGATGACGCCGCAGGCACCTCTACACGATTCGGCGTAGCGCTCAACCCAGCTCGTCGCGCAGCTTGCGCAGCGCTCGGTAGACGCGAGCCTCGACGGTGCTGTCAGGCTCGCCGAGTACCTTCGCGATCTCCGTCAGCGTGAGGTCGCCGCCGAAGCGCAGGGCGATGCAGTCGCGTTCCTCGCTGCTGAGGTCGGTGAGCGCGCGCATGACCAGGTCGCGGTCGGCCACCGCCACGAGGGCGATGTCCGTCGTATCCAAGCTCGTCCCCGCGCTGACGCGCTCGTAGGCGCGGGCCTCGGCCGCGCGCCGGCGGGCGTGGTCGCGGAGGCGGTTCAGCGCGATCGTCGTCAGCCAGGTGCGCTCGCTGCCGCGGCGGCGGTCAAAGAGTCGCGATGCGCGAAACGCCGCCTCGAACGTGTCGGCCAGCAGATCCTCCGCTAGGGCGCGATCAGCGGTGCGGTAGGCGAGGAACGCAAAGATGGCCTGGGCGTGCTCGGCGTAAACGCGGTCGAAGTCGGCGCGTCGCATTGCCTAATGATGATCGCAGTCGGAAAAGACGGCGCTGGTGCGTATACATCCTGATGAGCCATTCGCACGACCTTCCGCCCGAGCTACTTGATGTCGTCCGCGCGCTCGAGGAGCAGCGGCCGCATCTGACCGAACCGGAGCTTGCCCGCGTGAAGCGGCGCGTCGTCGCTCCCGCTCCCGCGCCGATCACTCGTCCTACAGGAGGCTTCATGAGGTCCCGTCTTGGAATTGCCATTCTGCTCGCCGCCGGCGCGCTCTTCAGCACGAGCGGCACGGCGCTTGGCGTGTCTGCGCTGTCGACCGAGCTGACCGCCGGCGCAGCGCAGTACGGCCAGGAGGCTCCCGCCGCTCCGCCCGCCGGCGGACAGGTCGGCGCTCCGCCCGCCGGTGGACAGGTCGGCGGTCCGCCCGCCGGTGGACAGGTCGGCGGTCCGCCCCCCGGCGGACAGGTACTCGGCGTCTCCGAAAACTCGCCTCCCGGCGAGGAAGCTGGTGGCGGAGGCGAGGGTGCCGTCGCGGGCGAAAGCGCCGAGTCGGCGCCGGGCGCCGCACAGGCAGGGCGTCAGACCCAGGCCCTGGGCGACCGGCTGCCGTTCACCGGCTACGCCGCGATCCCGCTGCTGCTCATGGGCATCGCGCTGCTCGCCTCCGGCTTGGTGCTGCGCCGCCGCGCCCACGGTGCGCCTGCTCAGCTCTAGCCCCATCACTCAGTCAGTCCTTGGGGAGGCGGGCCGACCAGGCCCGCCTTCTCCATGTCTGGGGGTCGTCGGTCGCGTCGCGTTGGCTCCGGGGGACGGATGGCGACGGTCGCCGCCGGCTCGCTCAAAGAAGCGCTGCGGCTGTGGAGATCAGGAGAGAGGTCGGCGCGATTCGCCACGACGGTCATTCGCCCTCCTCGCCCATACCTCCGCCACCGCGGCGTAGGTATGTGAGAATCTTGAGTTCTGCACCGCCTGGCGCAAATACCCTGTAGCCTCGGTGGGTAGGTACCAACCAATCGGACATGATTCAGGGCGTCTATCCATCGACGGACACCGCCCCGACTCAACGCTCAAGGAGGAGGCCCCATGGGTTCACGCATCGTCAAGGTCACCATGCTCGCTGTAGCCTCGCTGATGCTGAGTTCAGGGGCCGCGTTCGCTGCCTCCGCGCTCTCAACCGATACGAACGCCAGCGCCGCGCAGTACGGCGCAGGCGCCGAGAACGCCCCACAGGCGTTGGGCGGCAGCAACCCAGGTCCGGCGGTGCCGGTCCAGAACGTCCTGGGCGAGACCGACGAAGGTTCGGTAGCGCCGGTCAAGAGCGCAGGCAACGGACCCGGCCCCGATGTGGCGGGCGCGGTAGCCGCTCAGGCGCCGCGCCAGTTGGCGGCTGCTTCAGGTTCCGATGCGTCGAGGCTGCCGTTCACCGGCATCGCCTTGATTCCGATCTTGCTCTTCGGTGTCGCGCTGCTGGCGTTGGGGCTGGTGCTCCGCCGCCGCAGTGGGACCTCTGGCGTTCCGGCCTAGGCGGCCAGAGCAGCACTTCGGAGAGAGGGCGGTCCGTCCAGGGCCGCCTTCTTTTGTAAGGATTCGAGCAGTCGGCGCCGATTGTGTGACCGGATGCACCTCCCGCGCGGCGCCCGTCGACGTCGTACCGGGCGCTGCTTCGGACGCTCGAGAAAAAGCCTCGCACGACTCGCAGGATGTTATGCTGGAAAGCAGAGTAACTGGGTATGGGCCCCGACATGGAGGTCGATGAAGCCATGAGCACGCAGCTGGAAATCAGACCACGGCGGGTCGATCCGAAAGGCGCGCTTGCCGGCGACCGCGGCGCCGTTGCGCTCGCCTCGCCCAGGTGGGAGCGCGCGAAGCGCACGATCGACATTGCCATCGCACTCGTCGTGCTCGTGCTGCTGGCGCCCCTCCTCGTGCTGGCCGCAATCGCGATCCGGCTTGAAACGCCGGGGCCACTGCTCTTTCGCCAGGAACGCTACGGCCGCGGGCGCCGACCGTTCCTCGTATACAAGTTTCGGTCGATGTACCAGGGTGTCTCCCCCGAAGCTCACCGCCAGTACATCGCTCGACTCGCGATCGACGAAGCAGGTGCTGGGCCCGGCCTCAAGAAGCTCACCCGTGACCCGCGCGTGACCCGCGTCGGTTCGTTCCTGCGTCGCACGAGTATCGACGAGCTCCCCCAGCTCATCAACGTCCTGCGCGGCGAGATGTCGATCGTCGGGCCTCGGCCGGCACTGGCATACGAGCTCGAGTTCTACGAGCCGGAGCACTACGTGCGCTTCTCGGTCCGCCCGGGCCTCACCGGCCTGTGGCAGGTCAGCGGGCGCAACGAGATCGGCTTTATCGGCATGCTCGACCTCGACGTGCAGTACGCCCGCTCCACCTGCCCGGAACTCGACGCGAAGATCCTGCTGCGGACGCCCGGGGCCCTCATGCGGGGACGGGCCGCCTGAGCCTGAGACGAACAGGCCGAGGTCGGTTGAGCGCGGCCGGCACTCGGATACGCCTGAGCCATATCCCGGCCGCACGCAATGAGCGCCGCATCCGTGACGGGTAACGCCTGCGGCTACGGCGGAGCAGACGCCTCGCTCTTTCTCCCGAAGCGCCCGCGCGGCAGCGCTCGCGCCTCCGTCCAGCGCACGACATCTAGGACAGATTCCGCGTGAGGAGCGGCGGCGCCGTCCGGACGCTGTTCGATCTAATCGTCAAGCCGCCGTACGCCTTCGCGCGCGACAGGATCGCGGAAGCTCTCGACCGGCACGCGGGCATCCGGACCGAAGGCCAATTCACGCTCGACGAACTCGGCATCTCGGGCGCGCACCAGGTGCACTACAAACCGTCGAACTGGCTCGTCTTGAGACGAATCCTCCCGCCTCGCCAGGTGACCGCCAACGATGTCTTCGTCGATTTCGGGTCCGGCATGGGACGCGTGGTGTACCAGGCGGCGCGGAACTATCCGTTCCGCCGCGTGATCGGCGTCGAGCTGTCAGAGCGCATGCACGCGATCGCCATCGACAACATCGAGCGCAACCGCCATCGCTTCGGCCATTGCGATGTCCGTCTCGTGCGGTGCGACGCGCGCGAGTTCGCAATCCCTGACGACGTCACGATCGTCTACCTCAACAACCCCTTCTCGGGCCCGATTTTCGCCTACGTCGTCGAGTCGCTGCTCGCCTCGGTCGAACGCAGCCCGCGCCGGCTGCGGATCATCTACTTCAACCCGGTCGAGGAGCGCCTGCTGCTGGACGCGGGCTTCCGCGTCGTCAAGGTCATCGGTGGTCTGCGCCCGTCGACCGAGTGGTCGCGCGCGAACTCTGCCCGCTTGTACGAGATCAGCGCCTGAGGCGTGACTCGACCTCTGCTCGTGTCGCGCGGCGCAGCTGGATCGTGACGACACCGTAGTTGTCAGCGGCGTAGACGTCGCGGAGCCTGAACTTCGCCTTCTGGCCCCGGCCCTTCAGGAGATAGCGGTAGCGGTGAGACGCGTCCGGTCGCGTCCGTCGTGCGCCGATGGGCTCGAGATGGCGATAGGACAGCCCGGTGGAGATCTGAAAGTTGCTCCAGTGCTGTGGCACGCGCGGACAGACGTCGCCCCTGCGCTTCTCGGCAAAGATGAACTCGACATCCTGGCTCACACGCCCGTTGAAGCGGCCACGTGACCGGCGCATCGGCCGCTCTTCGACGCGGCCGCAGTAGGAGCCGACCAGTCGTCTGTAGGCGAACGTGCCCTTCACGACGGCGACGTAGTAAAGCCCTTTCGCGAGTTTGCGGCGGCTTACCGCCGGGCCGACGTAGGCGTGCCGCCGCTTCTCGGACCCCCAGCTGTCGAGGTGGATCGTCTCGAGCACGCGCGGTTGCGACGCACCGCTCGAGCTACCAGAGACAGCCACCCCGGCGCCTCCCAGCGAGATCGTTAGCGCGATGAGCGACAAGCTTCCTGCCTTCAGCGACTTCGTCACCGTGTTCCTCCTTGATCCGGGAGTCGCGAGTGTAACGCGATTTCGTCATGAGGAGCAGCCATAGGTCTAGTTTTTGGTCGACAGGCACGCGAGCTCCCGATCCCCCGTCCTTTCAGCCCACGAGCGCGTGATCAGCCGACGGTCCGAGGACGCAGCGCGAGAAAATCGCAGCGGTTCGTCGAACCGCGAGGACGCTGAGATCAAACAGCCGGGTAGCAAATCGTCGGGTGCACGGGAAACCGCTTGTACTCGCCCCCAGACGAAGACCTGCTGGAGCACCTGGATGACTTCGTCGCCCGCCGCGCTTCACTACTCACGTGCTGCGGCCCCGGCGCAGCACGCGCCGGGACAGGCCCATGAGGTCGGTGGCGGCCCCGCGCTGCAGCAGGACGATCGCCACGACGTAGATCGCCGCGCCGAGCAGCGCGCCGCGCAGCGCCATGGCGAGCGTCGGCTCTTCCGCCGCCGTGATGAACCACCCCGCGGCTGACGCGCCGACTGCAATGGCTACCACGGGTAGCAGCGGCGGCGCCAGCGAGGCGCCTGCCCGCCGACGGATTACGGTCACGAAGATGCATGCTTCGGCCACCGAAGCGGCGAAGTAGCCAAGTCCCACCGCTGCAACGCCGAGAAGAGGAAGAAGCGAGAACGCAACGGCAAAGAACGCGATGAGCTGCGCAACGGCACTACGGAGGACGACACCTACATGACCCGAAGCGAAGAGGTAGCCCGCAGCGGCGGCGGAGATGGGCCCGTTGATCTGCAAGCCGAGACAGGCTGCCGGGATGGCGACGGCGGCGTCCGTCCAGCGCTCTCCGAAGACGCCCGGAACAAGCGCCGGTGTGCTGCTCACCAGGGCGGACATGAGCAGGCCGGTCGCGACGGCGGCAAGCTTCACTCCCCGCTCCATGACGCGCTTCGGGTTCTCCCCGGTCCCGATGAGTTGGGACATGGCTGGATAGGAGACCCTCCAGAGCGACTCGAAGAGGAGCAACGGGATCTGCAGGATCCTCATGGCCAAGGTCCACAGCCCGAGGGTGCTGAGACCGGCGATGATCGCAGTTCCCACGTTGACCCCCTGATCACGCACAACGCCGACTAGATCCACCGCTTGGAAGCGGACACCAAAGGCCAACAGCGACCTGCTGCCGGCGAGGGAAGTGGAGGGAGGCAGCCGCCCTTCGGGCGCGAGCGCCAGCAGGGTGATGGTCCCGGTGAGCGCCTTCACAACAGAGGCCGTGGCCAAGCCCCACACCCCCAGCCCGAGGGCGACCGCGGTAACCCCCCATACGTAGTAGGCGAAGACCTCGCCGACCTCGACAGCGGCGAGAGGTCCGAAGTTCAGCCGGCGCTCCAGCACGATCTGCCCGGGGGCTCGCAGGGCCGTGACCGGGAGCGCGAGCATCATGATCGCAACGACGCCGCCTACGCCCCCGAGCCACAAGCCGATGCCCGCGGTCAATGCGGCGACTACGGTCCCGGCCACGAGTTGCAACGACAGGACGGTCCGCAGGTCGGCGCGGGTCGGCTCCTCGGTCCGCCGAATGAGACCCGCCGCCAACCCGCCGTCGGAAACCAGCGAAACGAACGTGAGCACGGAGAGCCCAAGGGCTACGGTGCCGAACTCTGCGGGTACCAAGAGGCGGGCGAGGGCCACGTTTCCGGCGAGACCGAGCAGCCGGATACCCACCCCCCGCGCTCCGAGCATCGCGGCACCGATGACCGCCTTGCGCCGAATCTCGGCGGCCGACATCGGCTGGGCAGTCGGAGGCCCGCCCGCCGACATCATGGGGTGAGCTGCCCCTGGGAATTCCTTCTCG